>NZ_JAGETX010000019.1:0-62050 GCF_017589435.1 Hymenobacter defluvii | reverse complement strand
CCCCCCCCCCCCCCCCCCCCCCCCCCCCCCCCCCCCCCCCCCCCCCCCCCCCCCCCCCCCCCCCCCCCCCCCCCCCCTAGATCATCATTTGATTTACCTGCTAAGACATATAGTTGCCTGATACCTAGTACTAGTACAAGTGTAAAAAGTACAGCAATGAATTGAGGATTATACAGCCCAAAGGACTGATGATGCAATAGTTTTAGTATAGCTTCCAAATTCAGGAAATAGGCAACAGATGTAAGCCCAAACAACCAATAGTTTTTTTCTAAATAGCCGTACGCCGCCACAAAAAGTAAGGCTGCGTGCCAGTACCGTTCATGCATTTGCGTGTTGAAATAACTAAACACAATGGGTAATAAACCACAAGTCAATAGCACCAGAGGATAGTGGATTTTATTTATTGTTTTCTGGTAAGTAGATAGTCTCAGCATTTGACGGAATAATGGCCACAGCACTACCCCCGACGCGATTGTAAATAGCACCAGCCCCCAATGTTTATAAGAGATTCCTGCAAAGCATAATGTATCAGATATATCTGCCAAAGACGATACCGGAATCAATAAATACCAAATATTGAAAGCATTACATGAAATAAATGGATATCGGTCCCCAGCATTGCGTGTAATCAACCAGATGCGGGGTAAATAATTATAGTCACCCCCCCAAATGAAGGGTATTAAAATGACTAATTGCAATAACGTGCTCATTAGTATCATAGGCACTATTACGCTTGGTGTACGACGCCAATACGGCAATAAGACAAGTACTAAAGGCAGAAAGAAAATAACGGCCTGCAGCTTCATATTAAATGCAAGCACAAACAGTACACCCACTAGAACAGATCGACCTTGCAAGGCGGCTAGCACTGCTCCCAAGCACAGACAGCTGTAAATAGAGTCTACCTGCTGCCAAGCTAGCGTATTATACAAGTAGGCCACATTGAGTAGCAGTAATAAGGATACCAATGCTCCCTTACGACGAGTAGGCGCCAGCGAAGCCACTAGCAGTGCACCCCCAAAATCAAATAGAAGCGTTGGCAGCTTTAGGTAGTGTAAGTGAGCAGCAATGGCATCTGAACTGCCCATTAGCTTCCCAAAACCATATAAAATATATTGATATAGAGGCGGATAATCGTTGTAGTAAAGACCATACGCGTTACCCAATCCATGTTCGACTGAGTAAGCTGACCATTTCCACCAATAATAGACATCAGGATGGTAGCTGCTGTTACCATATACCATCCATAACAGTACAAACCAGAAACTATAACCAATGGCATATAACCATTTACTCTGCCAATCAAATGCCTCTGCTTTCTCTATTACTTTCTCTCGCATATCATTTCAGCAGAACCAATAGTCACTTAATTAATTTGTTGGTAAAACTACACGCAAAAGATATAAGTTACCCCCGCCACCACCCAGACACGTAAGGCGCTTGCGCGACCTCCACCCGTTCGCCGGGCCGGGGTAGCAGCAGTGCTACGCCAGTCGCGGCGGCGGCTTGTTGCACTTCCTCAGCCGGGTCGGTCCACGCGTGGTAGGCCAGGTTGAAAGTACCCCAATGAATGGGGAGCAGCGCCCTGCCGCGCAGGGCCTGGTGGGCAGCTACGGCTACTGTAGGGCCCATGTGCACATCTGCCCAGTCAGGGTCGGCGGCGCCTATCTCCAGCATCGTCAGGTCGAAAGGGCCATAGGTGTCGCCTATCTGCTGAAACGCGGCGGCAAACGGGCCGGAGTCGCCGCCGAAGAAAGCGCGGTGGGCAGGTCCCAGCAGCACCCACGACGCCCACAGCGTGGCATCTTGGTCGAGGCCGAGGCGGCGACCGGAGAAGTGCCGGGCGGGTGTGGCCACCAGCGTGAAGTTGGGCGCCAGCGTGTGGGCCTGCCACCAGTCAAATTCCGTAATTTTATCGGAAGCCACGCCCCAGCGGCGCAGGTGGCGCCCTATCCCCAGCGGGCAAAAGAACGGTACGCCCGTGCGCGCCAGTGCCCGCACGGCGAGGGGATCAAGGTGGTCGAAATGGTCATGAGAGAGGAGCACACCATCCAGCGGCGGCATATGTGCCAGGGGTAGCGGGTTAGGAAAGAAGCGCTTCGGCCCCATAAAGCTTACCGGCGAACTGCGCGTGCGCCATACTGGATCGGTCAGGAAGCGGCGGCCGTCAATTTCCAGCAGCACCGTGGAGTGCCCCAGCCAGGTAGCCCGTAGGGCAGTAGGCGGCACCGGTTGGGCCAGCGCCACGGCATCTACCGAGAAGCCTGCTAGTGCCGGCTTGGGCACGCGCTGCTCTTTGCCTAGCAGCCAGCGCCGGGCCATCTGCCAGTAGCTGGTGGCTGTGGACATAGCAGTAGGCACGGCATTGCGGTAGCGCTTGCCATCGAAATGGGAAGATATTTTCATAAGTATGACTTAGTCAGCAGATAAAACAGAACGTCATTTCGACCAGCGGGAGAAATCTCGCGTGCTGGTCGAAATGACGTTCTGTTTGAACGGGTAGCTAAGCAGACGCTTTGCTACCCGTTATATTTTAACGACAGGCGGTTTACCTACCCCTACCCTATCGCCTGGCCCAGGTCTTCCAGCAGATCTTCAATATCCTCCACGCCTACACTCAGGCGAATAAGGGAGTCGGAGAGACCCGCTTTGCGGCGCTCCTCGGCCGGGATGCTGGCGTGCGTCATGGTGGCGGGGTGGCCCGAGAGACTTTCTACCCCGCCCAGGCTTTCAGCCAACGTGAAGAGCTTCAGTTTTTCGAGCACCGCAATAGCGTCTTCTTGCTTATCGCCTTTCAGCACGAAGGAAATCATACCCCCAAAGTCGCGCATTTGCTTGGCGGCTACGGCGTGGTTGGGGTGCTCGGGGAATCCCGGCCAGAATACCTTCTCTACTTTCGGATGCGCTTGCAGGTACTCGGCCACGGCGCGACCATTTTCGCAGTGGCGCTGCATGCGCAGGTGCAGGGTTTTGAGGCCACGCAGCACCAAGAAGCAGTCTTGGGGGCCGGGCGTGCCGCCGCAAGAGTTTTGCAGAAACGCCAGGCGTTGCAGCAGGGCGTCGTCGTTTACAACCAAAGCGCCCATTACCACATCGGAGTGGCCGCCCATGTATTTGGTCAGAGAATGCATCACGATGTCAGCGCCTAGTGCAAGGGGCGTTTGCAGGTAGGGCGTCGAGAAGGTATTATCGACTACCAGCAGGGCGCCGGCCTCGTGGGCTACCTCGGCGGCGGCTTCAATGTCGATGATGTTGAGCAGCGGGTTGGTGGGCGTTTCCACCCAGATTAGCTTGGTTTTGTCTGTCACCTTTTCGCGCACGGCTGCCATGTCGTGCATAGGCACGAAATGAAACTTGATGCCCAGCGGCGCAAATACTTTGGTGAAGATGCGGTAGCTGCCGCCGTAGAGGTCGTTGGTGGAAATCACTTCGTCGCCGGGTTGCAGCAGCTTGATGATGCAATCGACCACGGCCATTCCTGAGGCAAAGGCTAGGCCGTGCTTGCCGTCTTCCAAAGCGGCCACTGCGTCCTGTAGCTGCGAGCGAGTAGGGTTGTGCGTGCGCGAGTACTCATAGCCCTTGTTCTCGCCGGGCGAGGTCTGTACGTAGGTAGACGTTTGGTAAATGGGCGTCATAATGGCGCCGGTGGCCGGATCGGGGTGCACGCCGGCATGGATGGCTTTGGTTCCGAATTTCATATCGTAGGGGTGGGTAGTGAAAGCAAGCGCCCGGGCAGCGCGCGTTCAAAGGTAAGAACGCAACAAGTTGCCCGCACCGGCTTGCTACTATTGTATCTATATACTAACTACCCTGCGCGCCGTCTTGTTACCAAACGATGCCTGCCCATACCTATTCAGCCGCGTTTTAGATTTGCTACGACTACCGCGTGCCAAATCCGTAAGAGCAAACAGGCTGTCGTTTCACTAGCCTGTTTTTCTTTGTCTATGCTCTCCACTCTAAAAGCGTTGTTTCGGACCAACGCGTCCTCACTCCTGTCTATGTTTCTGCTGGTGGTGCTACCCATTGTAGGTAGCTCGACCGTTACTTACTTGCTCTACGAGCACCAAAATTTGCTGCGCGACCTCACCCTACCCCAAATGCTGCTGTACTTTGGGCTGATGGTGTTCGTGCTGGCATTTTCGCTGGTGCACTCCACGGTGGCAGTGCTGCTCACGGGTTTCTTCCTGGGTTGGGCTGGGCTGCCGGGCACCATTATAGCCTATGCGCTGGCGGCGCTGCTGGGCTACGAGTTGGCCACTCGCCTCGACCAGGGAAAGTTGCTCCGCTTCGTACACTCTTTCCCGAAGGCCGAAGCTATTATGCAGGAGCTGCGCCACCAAAGCTGGCAGCTGATTCTGTTGGTGCGCTTGGCGCCCGTCCTACCCTTCGCCCTGATGACGTTCGTGCTGGCTATCCTGGGAGTGGACCGCACCCGATTTTTGGGCGCCAGTGTGTTGGGCATGCTGCCGCGCAGCCTGTTTTTTTACTGGATAGGCACACAGGCGCAGGATGCACTGTCACTACTCCACAATCCTGATACGGGCACCACTGGCAAAATACTGGTGCTGGTGCTGCTGGCTGTAGCTGCACTAGGTCTGTACTACGTTTTCAACCGGGCCGTGCAGCGTGCTTTGGACCGGCAGGTGGAAAAACACGAAAATTATTAAATCTGAAAATCAGTTGCTTGCACATTTTCTTGCGTTTTTTCGTCTTTAAATTGTCACGCGGCTTGTTTTCCGGGAAATTCTGCTGTTATCTTTGCACACCGTAACAGAAAAACGGTCGCGTAGCTCAACTGGATAGAGCACCTGACTACGAATCAGGAGGTTTGGGGTTCGACTCCCTACGCGACCACAAGAAAAGGCCCTCAGAGTAATCTGAGGGCCTTTTTCGTTATACTGTATACTACATCTCCCATACTCCCTACCCGGCTTACTACCTACGCAGACGGCGCTACGGGCGCTTCTAAAGCAGGCTTAGGTAGCACTTTACTTTTGTCTGGGTTTGCATAGGGAAGGTGTAGCGAGTATCCAGGAACAGAATTTCCACGTTGAGGTCCAGCATACAGTTTTGCACCGTTGCTAGTGTGGCTAACAACGATTGTCCGTCCAGCCAGATATGCATTGCCATGGCGCATGCAATCTGCTGCTTGATCATCATAGCTTCTCTAACAAAATTTCTTGTATGCTGCAAGCTGAATGCAATTCACCTGTTTATCAGCATGATGCAGTATAGCCTGACATTGATTGAGACAGTGTACATCTATTTATAATTAGACTAAGTATAAATAAATAAAATCCAGCTTGTAGCTTTGCGGTATCATTCGCCTACCGTTTACTCTATGAGCATACCACTTCCCTCTTTGTGTCGCGCTTTCTGCGTTTTTGTTTTGCTGCTTAGCAGTAGTTTCATCGCTACTGCGCAACAGGGCACCGTTCAAGGCCGCATTACCGATGGCAACGGCCAGCCTACAGCTGGCGTTTCGGTAGGGCTACAAGGCACGTCGCTGGGTATGGCTACTGATACCAACGGAGATTTCCGGATTGGAAACATTGTGCCCGGCACCTACACCCTGGGGGTGCGTATGGTAGGTTTTGTAACGCAGGAGCGCGTGGTAACGGTATCGGCCGACCAGACAGTGACGGCCAACTTCGTGCTGAACCCATTGAACCAGCGCTTGCAGGAGGTAGTGGTAACGGGCGAGCACGACCGTTACAACCGCAAACAAGCATCTGAATCGCTACGCCTGGGCGAACCGCTTATTGAGGCGCCACAGAACATTCAAGTAGTAACCAGCAAACTGCTCGCCGATCAGCAGATTTTTAACCCCACGGAAGGCGTAACGCGCAACGTGAGCGGCGTGATTGCACCTGGCCACTGGAATAATGTGTACGCTCGCATCACCATTCGTGGGTTCAACTCGGGCTTCGGTTCGTTGCGCAACGGCATGAATGTGGGCAACTACTTCGGACCGCTGATGGAAGATATGTCGTTTGTAGACCGGATTGAGTTTGTGAAGGGCCCCGGCGGGTTTTTGATGGCGAATACCGAGCCTGGTGGTTTTTATAACGTGGTCACTAAAACGCCTACCGGCACAGGCCGCAAATCGGTGGGCCTCACGCTGGGCAGCTTCGGCACGTACCGCGCTACCACCGACATCGACGGCAAGCTCAGCAACGATGGCAAGCTGCAATACCGCCTGAACCTGATGGGTCAGACCAGCGACTCTTATGCTGGCTACGAGTTCAACAACCGCGTGGTCCTGGCGCCTTCGCTGCGCTACCTGCTCGACGAGCGTACCACCATCACGGCTCAATACACTTACCAACGCTCGCAGTTTTCGCAAGCCGGCAACTACTTGTTCTCGCCCGACGGCTTCAAATCCGTGTCGCGCAACGTATCGGTATACGACCCGCTGATGGGCAAATCGAACGTGAACGACCACAGCTCTTTCTTCACTGTAGAGCACCGTTTCAATGATAACTGGAAAGTAACGGGCCAGGTTTCCTACCTCTCCTACAAGATGCGCGGCCTGTCGACGTGGGTGGCCGATAGCTCCTTTGTGGCTACCCCTACCCGCTCTAAGCGCCTGATTGGCCCGAATGTACTGCAACGCTCTGTGAGCTCCTACGACGTAGACAACACCAGCACCCTAGGCCAAGTATTTGTGAACGGCAACGTGACGACCGGCCCGGTTCAGCACCGCGTTATTGTGGGCTTCGATGCCTCGAACAAATCGTACGACGCCGATTTCGCCTTGTACGGTACCATGGCCCTTGACCTCAACCGTCTGGACGACCCTACCTACACGCAATACCCTACCTCGGCGCCTGCTACCCTGGGCACTCCCAATCGTTCGCAGAGTCTGAGCCGCAGCGGACCTTATAAAGGATACCTCCGCTACGCCGGCGCTTATGTGCAGGATGAGTTGGGCTTCTTCGATAACCGCCTGCGTCTGACGCTGGCCGCTCGCTACTCTAATAACTACAACGTGCGCTCCCGCGCACAGGACGATGTGGTGACGCCCCGCGTGGGCCTGAGCGCCACAGTGGCCCCCAGCACTTCCGTGTATGCCCTCTACGACCAGTCGTTTATCCCAGTGGCGGGAGTTGATGTCAACAACGTGCCCTTCGACCCGCAGCGCGGCCGCAACACCGAGGTAGGCGTGAAGCGTGACTGGATGGACGGTCGTTTCTCGTCGACCGTGACGGCCTTCAACATCACCAAAACTAATGTGCTGGCACCCGACAACAACCGAGACAATCTGGCCCGCAACCCCAACTCACAGATTCAGGTAGGCGAAGTTCGCTCGCGGGGCGTTGAAGTTGACTTGACTGGTGAGTTGCTACCCGGCCTCAATGTGGTGCTGAACTACGCCTACCTGGACCCGGAGGTAACCAAGGACAACCCGCGCCGCAACACTGCCGGCGACATTGTGGCGCCCAGCAACCAGGGCCGCAAGCTGGGCGGCGCGGCCAAGCACACCAACAACGGCTGGCTCACCTACCGCTTTCAGCAGGGCGCCCTGCGCGGCTTTGGCCTCTCGGGTGGCTACCAGTGGCAGCTCGACCGTTACGCCGGTCTGGGTGGTGTGGGCCTGCTGCTACCCGACAACTATTTCCGGCTGGATGGCGGCATCTCGTGGCAGAACGAGCGCATGAACGTGAACCTGCTGGTGAATAACCTCACCAACCGCTACAACTACAGTGGCGCCAGCTACTACGCGGGCACTGCCCGCACGGGGGCCTTCTACTCCTGGCAGGCCGAGGCACCCACCAATTTCCGCCTGAATATCGGCTACAACTTCTAACCGCTAACCCCTCAGCGCATGACGTCCAAGAAACTCGTCGGTAAGCTGCACCTCTGGCTCGGACTCTCGTCCGGGCTCGTGGTGTTTATTGTGGCCCTCACGGGCTGCATCTATGTGTTTCAGAAGGAGCTTTTTGACGTCCTGCACCAGGATTTGGTGCGCGTAGAGGCGCCCGCCCAGGCCCAGCCGTTGCCGCTGAGCGTGGTGTGGGAGAAAGCGCAAGCGGCCCTTGGACCCGATAAACCGCTGCAAAATGGCACCGCCTACAGCGACCCTACCCGCGCCTGGACGTTTATGACCTACAAGGGCAACGCCGGGCAACCCTACTTCGGGAGCATGATTGAGTACCACCGCACGGTGTACGTGAACCCCTACACCTGCCAGGTGAACGGCGTGCTCGATAATAAGTACGAGTTTTTCCAGGTAGTGAAATGGTTGCATTGGGGCCTCTGGCTAGGCGCTGCCGGCGAATACATTGTGGGGTGGAGCACCCTGATTTTTGTATTCCTGCTCCTTTCGGGGTTGGTGCTGTGGTGGCCCAAAAACAAAGCAGCCCGCAAGCAGCGCTTCACGGTGAAGTGGAATACCACCCGCAAGCGCCTAAACTACGATTTGCACAACACGGTGGGCTTCTATCTTACGCTGGTGGCCCTCATTATTGCTCTCACCGGCCTCACATGGTCGTTCAACTGGATGAAGCAGGGCGTCACCTACCTAGCCACCGGCCAGACCGAACTCCCCGGCGGGCATGGCGGCAAAGGCAAGAAAGGTGGCAAAGAAGGCGGCAAGCCCGACCTCTCGCTAGCGGCCCAACTGGCCCCGCCCCCCACGGCCGTCGATGCGGCCCTGCGCGACGCTTGGCATCGCCTACCCCAGGCCAAAGCTATTTCGACGGGCAAGCCTACTCCCGAACAGCCGGTTGTACTGCGCGCCGCGCTGGGCAACAACCGCTACCAATCCGGCCAACTGACCTACACGGCGGCGGGACACTTCGAGAAAGTGGAAACCTACCGCGAGAAGCCGAAGGGCGAGTTGCTGGTGATGATGAATTATGATATTCACGTGGGTTCAGCCCTTGGGATGCCCGGCAAGATCATCACTTTTCTGGCTAGCTTGCTGATTGCTACCCTACCCGTCACGGGCTTCTACATCTGGTGGGGCAAGCGCCACAAGCAAAAAGCTACACACCGACCCGCTGCCGCAGGCACTGTAGTGGAGCGCCGCCGCATGGCACGCCCTGTACGCCCTGTCTATGCGGCCTCGGCGGCAGTGCGCGCTCCAGCCGAAGCGTAAGGCGGGCAGTGCTATCTTTGCGGCCGGCCCCACGTAGTGAGGGTAGCAAGATGGCATCCGTTGTCGTTTTTCACGTGCAATCTGCTGTTTTCGGCCAACGATTTTCGCTTTCTGTTTGTTAAGATAACGTCCTGAACGGACGCTGTTTGTTCTTCTTTTTTCGCTGTTCCCGATGAGTTCTATTTCCACCGATATCTGCATTATCGGCGCTGGCCCGGTTGGGCTGTTTGCTGTATTTGAAGCTGGCTTGCTGAAGCTGCGCTGCCACGTAGTAGACGCCCTACCCCAGGTAGGCGGGCAGCTCTCCGAGATTTATCCCAAGAAGCCCATCTATGATATCCCCGGCTTCCCGTCGGTGCTGGCCGGCGATTTGGTGCAGAACCTAATGGAGCAGATTGCCCCCTTCCACCCCACCTTCACGCTGGGCGAGCGGGTAGAAAAGTTCGAGAAGCTCGACGATGGCTCTTTCCACCTCACGACCACCGATGGCACCGATATTCACTGCAAGGCCATTGCCATTGCGGGCGGTCTGGGTTCGTTTGAGCCGCGCAAACCGGCCGTGGAGTCACTGGAAAGCTTTGAGGGCGGCAAAGGCGTGTACTACATGGTGCGCGACCCCGAGCACTTCCGCGACAAGCGTCTGGTGATTGCCGGCGGCGGCGACTCGGCCCTCGACTGGACTATCTTCCTGGCCGATGTGGCCAAGGAAGTAACGCTGGTACACCGCGGCACCACCTTCCGCGGCGCTGCCGACTCGGCCGAGAAGGTGAAGAACCTACACGAAGCCGGCAAAGTGCGGCTGGTGCTGAGCAGCAACGTAACGCACGTGCACGGCAACGGTAGCCTCTCGCACGTGACCATCACCGGTAACAACGGCGAGCCGGAGCAGGTGTCGGTTGATGCCTTTGTGCCTTTGTTTGGCCTCACGCCTAAGCTTGGCCCTATTGGCGAGTGGGGATTGGAGATTGAAGACAACGCCGTGAAAGTAGATACCCTAGACTATTCTACCAACGTGCCCGGCATCTTCGCCATCGGCGACATCAACACCTACCCTGGCAAGCTAAAGCTAATTTTGTGCGGCTTCCATGAAGCGGCTCTCATGGCCCAGGGTGCCTACAAACACATCTACCCCGATAAAAAATATGTGTTGAAGTACACCACTGTGAATGGGGTGCCTACGCTGTAAGTGGTGGCTGTCAGCAAATAATTTCGGCTAAACTGTTAAACTCGCAGCGGGCGGCAGGTAGTGCACACGGCAACGTAGGCGCTACCCGCCGCCCGCTGTTACCTTTGTGGGGTAGCTACCCCTGGGATAGCCGCCCCCTACCCTCTGTTTTACAACCGACGCCCTTATGAGTTTAGACGCCACCGAAGTCCGGGTATATGTGGAAGATGCCCCCGGCCAGCGCACCGAGATTGTTGCCCCCACCGATATGGGCCTGAGCCTGATGGAAGTGATGAAGGCTTCCGGCTACGACATTCAGGCCACGTGTGGCGGCATGGCCCTGTGCGGCACCTGCCACGTGGAGGTGCTGGCCGGCCCCGCCCTCCTGGAGCCCAGCGACGACGAGATGTACATGCTGGAATCTTTACCCATCCTCACCGATGCCAGCCGCCTGTCGTGCCAAATCCGCATCACGCCCCGCCTTGATGGGCTGGTGGTACGCCTCATGCCGCAAGACGCGTAGGCGCCCTACCCTACTTGCTTAAAAACGACGAAGGACGAGCCATTGCGGCTCGTCCTTCGTCGTTTTATCATACGTTTATCTACTTGATACGCTGTTATCGGCGGCGCTTGCGTGCGGTGGTATGATGGACCGTTGTTTTGCGCGTGGTGGTTTTCTTACGAGCAGTGCTACTGCGGTGCGCCGAGCTGGTACGCCGACGATGGTACGTGGTGTGGTGTGCGGGAGCGGCGGGTTTTGCTTCCGGCTCAAGAGCGGCCGGGGCTTCTTCTGGCACGGCCGGACCGTGCACTTCGGGCGTAGTGGTGGTTTCCTCGACTTCTTCGGCTGTTTGTAGTGCGGCGGCGCGGCTGCGACGGGTAGGCATCAGCATATCGCGCTCCACCCGCTCACGCGCCGTCAGGTTCTCCTCACCCGGCAGTACCGGCGACACGGGAACAGCAACTTTTCCTTCCAGCACGGGGGCCGACGTTGTTTTTACAGGGCTTTGTGCCAGTACCGGCGCGCTGCATAACAGCAGGCCGGCAAGCATCAGACTCTTATTCATCAGCATCACTTTTGAAATCCTAAGAAGCTACAAAATTACGATGGAATGGCTCCCCGCACAACCCAAAACCCTGCCAAGCACCTCTTCTCTAGCCGAAGCACCGCTTTCATACTCAATTTATTACCCTGCTTTTTGCTCGTTTGATCACCTAGCGTTGCGGTGCAATCTGCACCCGCTGTCCGGTCGAATGAGCCGAAAACTCCGGCGCATACAAGCACTGCAACTGCGACAAACCACCCGAGAAATTGCCCGCCTGCGCGGCCCGCAGGCGGTATTCGAACGTGTGCGTGCCCTTAGGGAAATAGCTGATGAAGAAGTTGGTGGCCGCATCGCGCGGGCTCTCGTAGTAACCCAGCCCCGACTGGTACTGGTAGCCCGAAAGCTGGTTCATCAATTCCAGCCCGGCAGCGCGTTGATCTTTCAGATGCACATACTCCAGGTCGCGGTCGGAGCGTAATACCAAGCGTACCACCAGCACGTCGCCTACCCGCAGGGGCGTGGCAGCAGTGAGGGGCTCCAGCACCGGACCACCCGCCGTGCGCTGCTCCCGGAACAGCTGACGTGTGAGCTGCAAGCCGGTAGCGACGGGCGTAATCTTATCCACCTGCTCGAAATACTGCCAGTACAGCGCGCCCCAGGCCACCCCGGCATCGGGCTTGGTCACGGTCACGCGGCCTTGCGCGGGTTTCACCTCTGTGCCCAGCCACGTATTCTTGAAGTAACCAGTGCCGGCTTCCAGCTTGTTCGGCGTCACCAGCTCGCTGCCTACCGTCACTTGGATGGACTGGGTAGGCGTGAGCCAGTCGGAACCGCGCAGCAGCAGGGCGTAGCAGGCATCGGCGGTAGCGCGGGTGCTTTCCCAGTTGCGAGTTTGCTTCTGCTTGAGCAGCCAGAGCTTCATCTCGTCTACGGCTTGCTGATTTTGAGCTACTTCGTCGTAGGCTTCAATAAGGGCGGCCTGAGTTTCAGTGGGGGCCTGTTGCCAGTAGTAGCCGGCGCGCACGTCTTTCCAGTACATGCCCAGTTCGGGCGAGTGCAGGGCGTTTTCGGTAAGGGCCTTCATCACCTGCTGGGCGGTTTTTGGGTCGCCGGCGCGGTGCAGCGTGAGGGCCGCCAATCCTTGCAAATAGCGGTTTTGCTGGGGCCAATAAGTAACCAGCTGACTTTGGTAGTATGGCGCGGCCGCTTGCATAGCATTAGCCACGGCAGGCTTTTGCCAGAAGCTGCGGGCGTACAACGCCTGCACCTGGATAGGGCTTAGGTGGTTTTCTTTCAGGTTAACGTTTTTCTGCTTGCGCAAATCGGCGTAATCCTCCTGCAACTGCCCATCGAGGTAGGCCAGCGCCCTACTGAGTACTTGCTGCGCCTGCGGATTCTGCGTGGCGTCAAAGGCATTCAGCTTGCGTAGCTTGCCAAACCCGGCCACAATGAGCTGTGTGATATAGCGGTCGGCGGGCATCTTCTCGAACCATGGAAACGCGCCATCGGGTAGCTGCATTTGGGCCAGCTTGGCCAGGGCGCGGGTGGTTTCGGCTTGCAGGCGGGACTCGTCGAACAGCTCGGCGAGGCGACGCATGCGCTCGGTGTCGGTCTGGGCGTCGCGCACCCAGGGCGTTTCTTGCAACAGCAGGGCTTTCAGCTCCTGGTTTTGTTCGAGCTTGCTGGTGAGAGCCTGCTTGTCGCCGCTTTGGGCGGCGCGCTGCCACTCGACCAGCACTGGTTTGATGCGCGGGTTCTGCTTCAGAATACTGGCCGCCAGCAGATTGGCGTAGAGGCGGCTGAACACCTGCTCCGAGCACTCGTAGGGGTACTCCATGAGGTAGGGTAGTGCCTGCACGGCATACCAAGCCGGATTCTGCGTCATTTCCAGCGTGAGCGAGTAGTTACGCCGCGTAGGCGAGGTGGTACTCGTCAGCTTCTGCAAGTCGAACGTTTTGGTGCCCGCGCCGGCTATCGGGAGGGGTAGGCTTTCAGTGATGAGCAAGCGGTTGGGCAATACCGGCAGCGTGTTTTCCTCGCCGTCGGATACGGTTTGATGGTTTTTGGCTTCTCGGCGAGCTTTTCGTCTGCCTTTTAATTCTTCATTCTTACTTTTTAATTCTCCCTGCGCTACCACCCGGTAGGTAATGGCCTCTAGCGGTACCTGCCCCTCGGCGGTTTCAGGGATAATGATGTTCCAACTGAGGGCCATGCTGGCGTTGCCGTTCAGGCTGAACGGCTGCTGCGATGGGCTCACAATCAGTTCTTTCAGCGGCTGTTGGGTGCGAGCATCAAGTAGGAACAACTGTGCGTTACCGCTCGTCGCCTGCTCCGTCAGGTTGCTAATTTTGGCCGACAGCGTGAGCTGATCACCCTGGCGGAAGAAGCGCGGGGCATTAGTGGTTACTTGTAGTTGCTTCTGCGTGACGAGCGTGCGGGCCAGCGTGCCGGTGTGCAGCTGCTGGTCGTGGGCCAGGGTCAGGAGCTGCCAGCGCGTCACGGCTTCGGGCATCTGAAATTCCAGCACGGTTTCGCCTTTATCGTTGGTGCGCAGGTCGGGCAGCCAGAAAGCCGTTTCGCGGAAGTCGGTGCGGGTAGGGATAGTGGAGAGGTCAGAAACAGGTTGGTCCTTTGTGGCAACAGCGCCGGTTATGTTGGTACGCTGCTGTGTGCCGTAGCCTACTACTTCGTTGAGTTGTTGCGCGTCGGCTGTCATGGGTGCCGCGGCAACAGATCTTGCACCTCTTATCCTTATTGTAGTACCATTAGCAGGCGTGTTATACGGTTTGGTATCAATAACCTCCCTTACTGGCTCATGCATACTTTTTAGCTGAATCCGGCCGTACTCCCACCAGTTCAGGTCAGGATAATCACTTTCCTTAATCTGTGGAGCAGCAACTTGATTGTACAGTAAGTCAAGGCTGTGCCGTACTGCGAATTGCCCATTCCAACTCGGTATCGAAAAGAAATAGTCACCCGAGAATTCCAGAGGCTGGAACTGGTGCATCCGAAACATATCCAGCGACTTATCATATAATGTCGCCAACAGTTCCGCTTTCGCCGGTTTGCCATTGGCCTGATGGATGGTGACGCGCCAGGTTTCCTTCTCGCCGGGTTGGAGCTTGTCGCGGAAGGTGGCAATGCTGAAGCGGAGCGGAGCGGGGGGCGTAGATATGTGCACAACGGCATTGTGCTGATATAGCCGGTTGTCGCGCACTTGCAGAACGTGCGCGTAGAGCAGCGTGTTGTTGAGGCCGGCGGGTGTGGGCACCGCTACCCGCCGCTGCTCACCGGCTTGCAGCGTCAGCCACTCGCGGCGCAGTGGTTGGCCTTTGGCTTCTACCTCCAACAGCACGCGGGCGCCGGCTTCGCTGCTGCCTACCAGAAACTCCGCCTTTTGACCGGGCTGTACGCTGTCCTGCAAGCTCACAAACCAATTGGGCATAGGGTAGGGCAATGTAGTAGCGGCGGGGTCGAAGAGCGTGAACATCTGCTCAGTTTGCGCCGGCGGTGCGCCGTTCGGATGGGGCGCGGTGGCGGTCAGCACGTAGCGGCCGGGGGCTTGCTGGGTCAGCTGCTCGCGCAGGTTCAGGGTAGGGCTTTGCTCGGTGTCAAACTCCTGGGTCAGCACGAGCGTACGGGGCCACTTGCTGGCGTCGTCCTCGTTGCCGTACGGGTCGAGCGGGAACTTCTGCTTAAACTCTGACCGGCTTAGGGCTGTGGTATCGGGCTGCTCCCACGAGCGAGGGCGCAGCCCGCGGGTAGGTGGCGTAAGGCGGTAGAGGCGTACTTGCCCACGGGCGGGCACGGCTTCGCCGGCTGCGTTGGTGCTCAGCAGCTGTAAGGGAGGAAGGGCAGTGCGGTTTAGCAGTTCTGGTACGTCGTTGAAGCGCAACGTGAGGGCACTAGTGCCAAGGCTCACCATTTGCTGACCAGTGCGGGTTTCGCCAGCAACGTCGGTCACATCGGCCGTCACGGTGAAGATATAGCCCGGCTGCCAGCGGCAGTTACTCCCCAAACCGGTTGTATCGGCTTGGGCCGTGAAGTCGATAGTAAAACGGCCACTGGCGTCCGTTTGAGTCGTACCGTTGGTAATCTCCACCTCGGCGTGGTCAGTAAGGTAAGGAGGCATACTACGCCCGTTCCGCCCACTGAGGTAGGGCCGATAGAGCGGCCACACTGTGCGTCGCACCACGCGGTACTGCACCGTGGCCCCGTCAATGGCCTGGCCGGCGTAGGCGGTAGCGGTGCCCTGCGTTGTCAACTGCTGGCCTAGCACGGGCGTACTCTGCACCGGCGCAAACGTCACCTGGAAGGTAGGGCGCTTGTAGTCCTCCACCGAGAAATACATGCTGCCGTGGTCGGTTTCCAGGTGCATGTTGCCATTTAGCAGGCCAGTAGGAAGTACAAACGAGCCGTGGAAGGAGCCGAAATCATTGGTCGTAAAGCTCAGCGTTTGCACCGTTTGGTTGTTCACGTCGCGCAGCCGCACCGATATAGGCTTGTTGGTCAGCAGGCGGGTACTAGTGGTTGGCAGTTTGGCTTTTCCTGTCTTGTCCGGCATGTCGGCGGTAGTGCCGAAAGTGGTTTCCGTGAGGATGCCTTTGAAGTACACCGTCTGGCCGGGCCGATAGATGGCGCGGTCGGTGAAGAGTGTCGTCCGATACTGAGGTTGCTGGGCTTCCTGCTGCTGCCGGGCATAATGATAGAAATTGTCCCGCACCAGCAGTGAGTCCTTACCCTGAGTCAACAGCAAAGCATTTATGCCGACGTTACGGTCGTTTTTTATATCTACCGGAATCTGCACTATGCCTTCCGCATCAGTTGACGAGCTGCTGCCGCGCCGCTGTTTTTGCAAGGTTGTTTTCTGGTCGAAATACAGAAAGAAAGGCGTCACCCCTACCCCAGCCAGCGGTAATCCGGTTTGGCGGTGCATTGCCAGCAATTCTAGCCCTTCGCCGTTGGCTGCCTCGCGTCGTACATGGCTCAGTTCGCTCACACTCAATTCTGAGTAAATAGTGGTTACGCCCTCCCGCTCCTGGGTAGGGTTGTCGGCCGTCGTGCTCAGCACCACCAAATAGCGGCCCAGCGGCAGCGCCGGCCCAGCTTGCTCTACCGAGTGATGCTGATAATCCTGCGGACTGGGGAAATCCATCGTCCATGCAGCGGCGGGTGCGGCACCCAGGGCTCTGGCGTAGCGTTTGGCAAAATCTGGCATCTCATACTGCACATCCGCTTGCCGCACAGCCTGCGCCGTGCTGATGCGGTAGGCCTTCGCGTATATGTGCCGCAGATTTCGCTGCTCCACCCGCAGCAGCCATGGCTGATTGGGCAGCACCACTTCCTCGGTTACGAAGCTCAGTTCCTGCCGCTCGATGCGCTGCCGCAACGCCCGCGCCCGTTGCCCCCCGCGTGACTTCGGAAATTGCTTTTCGGCCTGCAATGCTAGCTCGCGGGCTTGCGCCGGCTGGGTTTCTTCCAAATTATCAGCCGCAGCTACCAGGAAGTCCGTGCTAATGGGCAGCGCCCGGTGCGCTTCAGCGTCGCGTAGCAAGGCTGTCCGGTAAAGCGAATCCTTAGTAGCAAACGCGGCGTGCTGCCACACGAAGCGCAGGCGCTGCAAATCCACATCGGCCAAGGCCGCTTGGTTTTTGGTATCGGTGAGGCGGAACTGCGTGAGCTGCTGCAACACCCGTAGCGCGTGAAACTGGCCGTTGAGCGAGTCGGCTTTGGGCGCTTGCAGGGGTAGGCGGGCAAAATCGGCGGCAGGGCTAAGCAGGGCCGGGTTCTTCAACTCGAACTGCTCGGCGGGACGCGTTACGTAGAACTCGTCGTTTTTGAGGCCATCTACGGCGCGGTGGGCCAGTAAGTCGTAGAGGGTAGGGCGTAGGGCACGGCCTTCGGTGTCGCCGCCGCGAATGGCGTAGCCGAGCTTGGCAAGCTGTAATTGCTGCTGACGCTGCGGCTCATCTTCAACCGAAGCTTGGTAGTGCGTGATGATGGCGCTGCCGAGGCGGGCAGCGTCCCAGGTGGCGAGGCTGTCGGTTTGGGCGGCGCCGGGCGTGCGGTCGTAGAGCTGGTAGCGGTGCTCCTGGTAGTAGCTGGCGTAGAGCTGAGCCAGCAAGGAGTGCAAAATAGGCCGGGCCGGAAACCTGGCCGTTTGCAGGTCTTTTTCGACTAAGGCAATGGCCTTTTCGTCGGCGTTTTCCTCTTTTTCTTCCAGGATGCGCAGCTTGTAGAGCAGGGCGCGCAGGTACTCGGGCGTGTCTTGTTGGCGGCGGGCTTGCTGATAAATTTCCTCTACCAGCTTACCAGCCGAGGTGGTTTGGTCTTTCTTCAGCAGCGCATCAATCTGCTGCCATTTCTTTGGGTTGGGGCCATCGGGAGGCGACGTGAGGGCGGAGGAGCCGGCAGTAAACATCAGCAACAGGCCAAGCGTGAGCAGCAGAAAGTAGCGCATAAGGCAGAAACGGAAAGCGGAACAAGTTTATGCATTTCAGATGCAGAACCTGATCGGATTCCATACGGCGCTACTCATTTTGTTTTTGATACAGTAGAACGGCATGCTGAGCTTGCCGTTCTACTGTACCCTATTTGCCGCCTTCTAGCACGCGCTCGGCCTGGGCAATGTGGCGTTGGGCGTGCACCACCAGCAGCTCCAGCTGGTCGGTGAGACGCAGGCGCAGCAACGGGATTACCACGTTGGGGATGCGGATGGAGTTGATGTTGACTTCGCGCGCCTGTTGCAGCAGCGTCAGCAGCTCATCGGCCTGCCGGTTGAACACTTCTATTACCGTGCGCGGCAGGCGGGAGCCGCTGGGCGCGTACTGCTGGGGCGTTTTGGTAGCTTTTTCGCTGGCCGGCACGCGCATGGCCTCGGTGAGGCGGCGTCCTACTAGGCCGCGCTTCACGGTGTCGGCGGGGCGGGAGGTGCGGGTTTGGGCCTGTTGCAGCTTGTGCGCTATCACGGGCAGGTAGAGGCCTCCAATGATGTTGAGATGCTCCAGACACTGCCCCACGCTCCACTTGCCAGGGCCGGGCCGACGGTTCAGCTGGTCGTCGGTGAGGGGCCGAAAATCCTGCGCTACGGTGTCCTGTAAGGCGCGCAGATCGGCCGTGAGCTGGTCGAGGAAGTCGGTGGTGCGGGTAGCGGGCTGGCTCATAGCGGGCGGTGGCCGGAGGCTGGCTCCGGGAAGGAACATCGGAAGAAACAGTAATGATACGGCAGCGGGGGCGTAGAGGCAACTATGCGGGCGGGTTTCCGCGCCTGCATAGTTGCCGCGGCCCGATTTTAGATAATCATTCTCTGGCTATTGCCTTTATGCTCTATCGCTAAGCTACAACTCTATGCCCGGCCTCAAGCCCGCTCCTACCCCACGCAAACGTGCTGCCTGGCTGCCTACACTCGTGCGGCGCTACTTTGGCTTTTCGCGCCGCGAAACCTCTGGCTTTCTGGTCCTGCTATTGCTCCTGCTGGCATGGTTGTTTGTGCCGATGCTGCTGCGGCCCGCCCTACCCCACTACAACCCAGCGGCCGACCAACGCCAACTCGATCAACTGACCACTGAGCTGGCCGCCCGGCGCCAGCCCGAAGCCGCCCGCTACGCCCGCCGCGCCTACCCCAGCCGCTACCCCGTAGTGCCCCAGGTGGCGCTGGCTCCCTTCGATCCTAATGCCCTGACGGCCCGCGACTGGGAAGCCCGCGGCCTGCGCCACTTTCTAGCCGAGCGCCTGGTGCATTTTCGCGACGTAATAGGCGGCTTCAAAGCCAAAGAGCAAATCCAGCGCACCTACGGCCTGCCCGATTCGGTGTACCAGCGGTTGGCGCCCTACATGCAGCTACCCGAAACGCTGCCCGCCCGCGGTGCCTACGCCAACCGGGAAAAAGCCTTCGACCGGAAATTTTCGGAGCGGGCGCCCTACCCTGCCAGCAAGTTTCCGCGCAAGCCTACCCACCTGGCGGCCTTCGATCTGAACACGGCCGATACCACCCAGCTCATGCAGATTCGCGGCATCGGGCGGGGATTGTCGGCGCGAGTGGTGGAGTACCGGGCGCGGCTGGGTGGCTTTGTGCGGGCCGGGCAGTTGGCCGAAATCTATAGCCTGCGCGACGCGCCCGACCTGGTAGATAGCCTGCGCAAATACACCTTCGTGACGGGCAGCTTCGCCCCTACCCCCATCGACATCAACAATGCCCCCTTTGAGCTGCTACAGGCGCACCCCTACGTGGGCAAGCGCCTGGCGCGGGTAGTAGTGGCTTACCGCCAGCAGCACGGCCCCTTCCGCCAGGCCACCGACCTGCGCCAGATTCGCATTTTGGACGAGGCCACGTATGAGAAGCTCTTGCCTTACCTGCGTCTCTAGGTGCAATGGGAGCATCTGCGCTGGCACGGTCTACGTATGCGGGGCAACTATTCTGCCTTTCTGTACCTCACCACGCCATGCGCGACCTTCCTCGCAACGCTTTATTTTCCCTAGGGCTATCCTGTATACTACTAAGCGGGTGCGGTGAAACATCAACTCGCGGCGAGTTTGTGGATGTGAGCCGGCGCTATACCGTGGAGCAGGTAGGGCGGCTGCCGAAAAGCAAAGTGATGGAAAACTCGGGGCTGGCGCCGGCCAACAAGGTAGGCGACCTGTGGACCCACAGCGACGGCGGCAACAGCTCCCGCCTCTACCAGATTACCCGCCAGGGCGACTTGCTGAAAACCCTGGACCTGGCCCCGCTCACCAACATCGACTGGGAAGACCTGGCCCACGACGATGAGCAGCGCCTCTACCTCGGCGACTTCGGCAACAACCAGAACAAGCGCCGCAACCTGGCTATCTACCGGCTCAGCGGCCCTACTTTTCGGCAAGTCGATACCATCCGGTTTGCCTACTCCGATCAGCGGGCGTTTCCGCCCAAGAAAAGCCAGCGCAACTTCGATTGCGAAGCCTTTTATTACTCGCAGGATAGCCTCTACCTATTCACCAAGAACCGCAGCCCTGAGGACCTGTGGGTGAAGCAGTACGTGCTGCCTGCTAGCCCCGGCACCTACGTGGCCCGGCTGGCCGATAGCCTATTGCTCGATACGTGGATTACGGCCGCCGACCTCAGCCCCAATGGCCGCACGGTGGCCCTGCTGGGGCAAGGTCGGGTGTTTCTGTTTCAGCGAGAGCACGGCAAACGATTGTTCGACGGTGCCAAGCAAATGCTGCGCCTACCCATTGACAACCAGGTGGAAGCTCTGTCGTTTCTCAACAATCATGATTTTATCATCAGCAGCGAGAAAGGCCGGCTCTACCAAGTAACGCAGCGGTAGCACCTGCCCCGGTTGGCTGTTTTGCGCCTGTTGCCGTAAGAAACAGGTATGCGCTGTCAAAGCATCTGTCATCCTGAGCATGTGGCGCATCAAGCCAGTGCCAAAGGACCTTCTCACGCCAGAACGACTGACGTACCAACGGCTCGTTCGACTGGCATAAGGTCCTTTGGCACTAGCTTGATGCGCCACATGCTCAGGATGACATGCGTATTCCGTCTGACATCCATCAGCTTCACAAACTCGCAACTCATAATTCCTATATCATGGCATCTACCATTCTGGTTACCGGCGCTACGGGCACCATTGGCACTGAACTGGTAAAAGCACTGGCCAACCGTGGCGTCACGGTTCGGGCGGGCGTACACTCAATTATTAAAGGTGACCGGCTGAAGCACCTCAACCCCGATGTGCAGCTAGTGGAAATAGACTACCACAAGCCCGAAACGCTGGCCGTGGCCCTGACCGGGGCCGAGCGGGTGTTCCTGCTTCCCCCGCCTACCTCCGACCAAGTGGAACTGGCCCGACTCTTCATAGACGCGGCCCAAAAAGCCGGCGTGCGGCAGCTGGTGCAGCTTTCGGCCGCCGGCGCTGGCCGCGACGCGCAAATCGAAATTGACCGCCGCCACCACGAGATAGAGCAACTAGTAGCCGCTAGCGGCCTGACGTACGCCACACTGCGCCCCGAGGGCTTCATGCAAAACTTTGTGGAGCAGCACTGCGCTACCATCCGCGACGAGGGCAAGTTCTATATGCCCTTGGCCGAAGCACAAGTAGCCTACATTGATGTGCGCGACATTGCCGCCGCCGCCGCTACCCTACTCACCTCCGACCCCGCTACCCATGCCGGCCGAGCGTACCACCTCACTGGTCCGGCGGCTCTCACTGGCCAGCAGGTAGCCGAGGCGCTCAGCCAGGGCACCGGTCGGGAAGTAACTTATGTGCCGGTTTCGGATGAAGATGCGCGCACGGCCATGCAGGAGCTGCCCGCCGAGCGGGTAGAGGAATTGCTGGCGCTATATGCTGACTACCGCGCCGGCCACGCCGCCACCGTTACCGATGAGGTAGCCTCCCTTGCCGGCCATGCGCCCCATACTATTCAGCAGTTTGCTAATGATTACAAGGCCCTGTTTCAGCCGGAAGACTAGTTGGTTTTAAATAGGAGTGTCAAGGCGCGTGTCATCCTGAGTAGCGCGAAGGACCTTATCACGTGCGAACAACAGACGTTGCAACGACTTGCTCTACTGTGACAAGGTCCTTCGCGCTGCTCAGGATGACACGCGCCTTGACAACTCGCAACCGGAAACTTTTCAGCTGAGCGGTTACTTTTACTGTTCTTTTCCATCCCATCCGCTTATGTCCGCTACTGCCGAGCATCCTGCTATTCTGTCCCAATTGCGCGTTGAAACCCGGCCGTACCATGATGCGCTGGAGCAAAACACGTTCAATCAGGAGCTGACGGCAGGAACGGTTTCGCAGGCGGCTACGGCGCATTTTCTACGCCGGATGTATGGTTTTTTGCAGCCCTACGAAACCCAGCTGCGGGCACATGCCGCCGCATTTGGGCCAGAATGGCAGCTAGACCAGCGCTACCGTGCCCACCTGATTCTGGAGGATTTGACGCAGACCGATGACGCGTCGGTGCCGGCGCTTTGCCCTACCTTGCCACCGCTGCATACCCGTGCGCAATTGCTGGGCGCTATGTATGTGCTGGAAGGCTCTACCCTGGGCGGACAAGTGATTCGGCGGCAATTGGCCAAGGCCGACATTCCGCTGCAAGCCTATTTTACAGGCTACGCAGAGCGCACAGGGCCAATGTGGAAAAGTTTTTGTCAGCTGCTGACGGCAGCGGCTACCGCCGAGGAGCAGACAGAAATTGTGCCGTCGGCCGTGCTTACCTTTCAACACTTACACGCGTGGATCAGTCAACCGTAAGCTCTACCAGCGAACTTTTGTCGGACATGCCGACTACCCTCACCAACTGTGACCGGGAGCCGATTCATATTCCAGGGTCGGTGCAGCCGTATGGATTTCTGCTGTGCCTGGATGAGCAGACGCAGCACGTGGTGCAGGCCAGCGCAAACACGCAGTCTCTGCTCGGCATTCCAGCTGAGGAGTTGCTAGGTGCGGGCCTGGAGCGGCTGCTCCCCCCCGCGCAGCTAGCAGAGCTAGATGCCCTGTGGCCTACCCTCACGGAAACGCCCAAACTGCTAGGCGTGCAACTACACCACACGTCCGAGCAACCCTTCTACAAGCTCATCGTGCACCGCTACGATGGTCTGCTGTGGGCCGAGTTCGAGCCGGTTGATTCCAACAGCCCCGGCGTAGTGGATTTAACTACCCTGAACACGGCCCTGGGCCAGATGCTGAGTGCCACCACCGTGCTCGACTTCTGCCAGCACGCCGTGGAGCAGGTGCGCAGCATCACGGGGTTCGACCGGGTAGCTATGTACCGCTTTGCAGCCGACGAGAGCGGTGAAGTAGTAGCCGAAGCCATCCGCCCCGACCTAGACCCGTGGCTGGGCCTGCACTACCCCGCTACCGATATTCCGCAGCAGGCGCGGGCCATGTACCTCAAAAATTGGCTGCGCTTCATTCCGGATGCTTCTTACCGGCCGGCACTGCTGGTGCCGGTGCGCAACCCCACCACGGGCCGCCCCCCCGATATGACGCACGCCGTGCTGCGTAGCGTGTCGCCCATCCACCTAGAGTATCTGCATAACATGGGCTCGGCGGCCACCATGACCATTTCCGTCATTCGGGAGGGAAGGCTGTGGGGCATGATTACCTGCCACCACCTTACACCGCATTTGGTGAGCTACGAGCTGCGGGAGCTATGCCTGTTTATCGGCAAAACCTTTTCGGCCATACTTCCTACCAAAGAAAAGCAGGACCAGCAGGCCTATCAGCTGCATCTTCAGAAAACCCAGGCGCGGCTGTTTGAGCAGATGAACAGTTCGGCCGATTTCATAACCGGCTTATATCAGCACACAGCCACGCTGCTGGATGTATTTGCGTGTGGTGGCGCTGCTATTTGCTTTGAGGGCGAGATTGTTACGTTGGGCTCCACTCCTACCCCCAACCAGATACAGGATGTAGTAGCGTGGCTACGACAGCATGCGCCGGAAGATGTTTTCCATACCGATTCCTACGCCCAGCTCAATCCCGACGGGGTAGCTATTCGGAGCACGGCCAGTGGCATTCTGGCCATCACGCTGGCCCAGGCGGCCAACGACTATATCCTGTGGTTTCGGCCCGAGCAACTCCAGACCGTTACGTGGGCTGGCCGCACGCAGAAGGTGGAAACCAAGGCCGACGGTCAGATTTTTCTGTCGCCGCGGCAGTCGTTTGAGGCTTGGAAGCAAACGGTAGAAAACACGGCCGCCGCCTGGTTGCCGTTGGAAATAGAAGCAGCCCAGGAACTGCGCCTGCACATTGCCGATATCCGTCTCAAGATTTTCAACGAGCTGCAAGCCCGCGCTATCAGCCTCAACCGCCTCAATGCCGAGCTGGAACGCAGCAACGACGAGCTGGACTCCTTCGCCTACGTGGCCTCGCACGATCTGAAAGAGCCCTTGCGCGGCATTCACAACTATTCCATTTTTCTACTCGAAGACTACGCCGACCGCCTCGATGCGGAAGGCGTAAGCAAGCTCCAAACGCTGGTGCGGCTCAGCCAGCGCATGGAGGCACTTATTGAGTCGTTGCTGCAAATTTCGCGGGTAGGCCGCCTGGACCTCGTACCCATCCCGACGGATATGAACGAGCTGGTAGGCGGCGTGCTGGAGCTACTGGCTCCTCGCCTGGAACAAACCCACACCACCGTTACGGTAGCTGGCCCGCTCCCTACCATCCTGGCTGACCCAATCCGTTTGGGCGAGGTATTCAATAACTTGATTACCAATGCTATGCGCTATAGCAACGACCCGGAGAAATACGTTACCATCGGGGTAGCCGCGGCCAATGCCTCCTCTGTAGCAGATTTTCCGTCACCGGAGCAGTTTGATGTGTTTTACGTGCGCGACCAAGGCATTGGCATCGACCCAAAGCACCACGAAAATATCTTCAAGATTTTCAAGCGGTTGCACTCGCAGGACAAATATGGCGGCGGCACGGGTGCCGGCCTCGCCATCGCCAAAAAAATGATTGAAAAACATGGTGGCAAATTGTGGGTTGAATCCGTACTTGGACAAGGTGCCACCTTTTATTTCTCTCTTCCCAAAGCTCTATGATAGTTCCCTTCACCCAACCCATCCTGGTGGTGGAAGATAGTCTGGAAGATTTTACGGCGCTGGGACGGGCCTTTCGCAAACATGCCCTCCCCAACCAACTGCTGCGCTGCGAAGACGGCGACCAGGCGCTGGAGTACTTGCAGGGCTACGGCAAGCACCCCGATTGGCCTGCCCATCTGCCGGCTTTCATCTTGCTTGATCTGAACATGCCCGGCACCGATGGCCGGGATGTGCTCGATGTACTCAAGCATGACCCCCGGTTGCTGTCTATTCCGGTGATTGTATTCACCACTTCCGCCAACCGTCGCGACGTGGAGGAGTGCTACCGCCTGGGTGCCAATAGCTACCTCACCAAGCCGATTGAGTACACCGTGCTCGAAGAAAAAGTTGAATTAATTATCCAATATTGGCTACAGTCGTCGCAGTTGCCGCTTTCTATTTAAGCTTCTACCCTTGAAAAAGATTTTACTCATTGATGACAATGAGCAGGACCGGATGCTCTACAAACGCTACCTCGACAAACAGGCTGGGCAGGAGCGTATGACCATTTATGAGGCCGATTCGGGGGAAACAGGCGTGGAGCTATTTGAAACTCACCGCCCCGATTGCGTTCTGCTGGATTATAACTTATTGGATACCGATGGGCTGGAAGTGCTGGCCGAGTTGAAGCAGCGCACGCCGCTTAATACGCTGTGCGTGGTGATGATTACGGGCGGCGGCAGCGAAACCCTGGCCGTGCGCGCCCTCAGCAGTGGCGCCCTCGACTACTTGGTAAAGCAGCAATTCGACCCCGAGTTGCTGTATAAAACAGTTATCCACGCCATTGAGAAAAACGAGTGGCGCCAGTACCAGGCCCAGTATCACGGCCAGTTGCAGGCCGTCAACCAGGACCTGCGCGATTCACTAGCCGAGCTCACGGCCGCCCGCCAGCAGGTAGACGACACCAACGCCCAACTGCTGGCTGCCAACGAGGAGGTGCGCCTGCGCAACCAAGAACTGGCTACCGCCAACCAACAACTGGCCCGCACCAACGCCGACCTCGACAACTTTGTATACGCGGCCTCGCACGATTTGCGGCAGCCCGTGAATAACCTGCGTGGCCTGTTCGACGAGCTACGCCGCGCCGCCACCTTCCACGACCCCGAGGAAGGCGTTCTGCTCCGCCTGATTGACGAATCGTTGCAGAACCTCACCTCTACTATTACCGATCTGGCGGCGGCTGTGCAGGTGGAGCGCCTACCCGGCACGCACGTACAAGAGGAGTTGGATTTGCCTTCGCTCATGGCCGATGTGCTGCAAACCCTGCGCCCGCAGCTGCTAGCCGAACAGGCCACGGTTTCCACTGATTTCGACGCCCTACCCTCGTTGCAGTACGTGCGCAGCAATCTGCGCACCATCTTGCTCAACCTGCTGGCTAATGCGCTCAAGTACCACCACCCCGACCGGCGGCCTATCATTCACCTGCGCACCCAGGTGCTCCACGATGCCTCCGTACTCGAAGTGCGGGACAACGGCCTGGGCATCGACCTGAAGCGCCACGGCGCCGAGTTGTTTCAGCTGTTCCGCCGCTTCCACCCCGATGCGGGCGAAGGCACCGGACTTGGCTTGTTCTTGGTAAACCGCTTGGTGCAGTCGCATGGAGGGCATATTGAGGTGGAAAGCGAAGTAGGGCAAGGCACTACCTTCCGCATCTACCTGCAAAAGCATGAGCATCCTGAATAAGAAGTGTAGGGCTTTCCTATTATCCTACCCTCCTAGCAACAAAAAGGCCTCCCCATTGTGGGGAGGCCTTTTTTAGTGGTGTTCAAATGAGGCGCGCTTAGTTGCGGTTTTCATCATCGTTGTCCCGGCCACGGTTGCGGCGGGGAGCCGAGCCGTAGTCCGAATCGTTGCGCTGGTTGCGGTATTGGTCGCGGCGCTGCTCCCCGTAGTTCTGCTGGTTGCGGTCCTCGGAGCGGTAGTCGCCACGGTCGGGCGAACCCTGCCAGCTGCCGTTCTGGTTGCGGTTCGCGGAGCCGTACTCATCGTTGTAGGAACCGCCCTGCGAGCCATAGCCGCTGTTGCTGTTGCCGCCATAGCTGTTGCGGCCGTTGCCGTAGCCGCCCCGGTCGCGCTCATCCGAGCGGTTGTAGTCGTTGCGGTAGCTGTCGTTGCGCGAGTTGCCGCCGTATTGCTCATCGTTTTGGCGGCCGCCACGCTGCTGGTCGCCGTAGTTATTCGAGCGGCCATAGCCGTTGCCGTAGTTATTACGGTCGGGGCCTTGCTGCGAGCCTTGGTTGTCGTAGCCGCCGCGCGACGAGCGGTAATCTTCATCCTGGTTGCGGTACTCGTTGCCATAGCTGCTGCGGTTGGCATCGTAGCCCCGGTTTTCGCCGTAGTTGCTGCCGCCCATCGAAGAGTTGCCGTAGTCGTTGCTATAGCCGCCGCGACCCTGACGAGAACCGTTGTCGTTCTGGAAGCCGCCTTGGTGGTTGTTGTCGTTGCGATAGTTGCCTTGCTGATTGGATGAATTGTTCATCCAGCCTTGCGAGTTGCCACGGTAGTCATCGTTGCCGCGCTGGTTGTTGCGGTTATTGTCGTCGTTATAGCGATTCTGATTACCGCGATTCTGATTATCGTACGAATCACGACGTTGATTTTCGTTGTTCATAGCATTAGAATTTTGGGTGGAAGAATACGACCGGTTATAAGCTCCCTGGTAGCTACGGTCGTAGTCACTGCCGTAGTGCGGGGCATTGCGTCGGTCGCGGTTGTGGTCGTCTTGGGGATGGTAGCCGCCGGAGCCGTAGTTGCCACCATAGCGCCGGTCTTGTTCATCGTTGTAGTAGTTGCCGCGGGTTTGGGGCTCGCGGTACTGGTTTCCATAGCCACCATTTGTACCGCCGTAGCCCTGGCTGCCAAACTCGCCGCGGCCGGCGCCGCTGTCTTCATTCTCGCGGCGCTCATGGTCGCGGTACATATCGGTGGTACTGTTGCTGGCATCGTCCACATTGCTGTTGCCAGCTACATTGGTTAATGCCTGCTTGCTGCTGTCCGATTTCTTGTCTTTGTCTTTGCCGCTGGCTTGTGCCATGGTAGGCTGCTTCTTGTCTTTGTCCGTCGAAGACTTAGCGTTGTTCTTCGACGATGAAGCCTTCATATCGGCCGGATTAGCTTCCTTATTTTGCTGGTTGCCTTTCTCGCCCGTTACAGCGCCTTTGCCTACGCTCATTTCCGAGTTAGCCAGCGACTGGCTAGACACGGCATTCTTCTCTTTATCGTCGCCGGATTTCATGCCGGGAGTTTCTGGCTGATTGGGATTGTTCGCCAATGTCTGGCTGGCGTCGGCACCCATCTTGGCATCCTGCCCCGTTTTGTTGGTCAGGGAAGTATCGTTCGACGAATTATTATCCTGGTTGTTCTGGTTTTTCTCTTTCGTTTCCATGGTGTGGGGGTGGGTTTGGTGAGAAAATAGGTGGGTGGATGTTTATTTTTATACGCGCCGGTTTCTCTCTGAGTTAAGCTTAGGCCTAGAAAAATCTTGGCTTATCCTCTTCACGAACAGCAAATTCCAGTGTTGTAGCCTACCTCGCTACAGCCAAGCTGCGTCATATTCCGGCCACGATTTCGTCTGCTTCTGGTGCAGCAGCGAATACAGAAATACCCGTAGATTTACCCTCGATTCGCTAACTCAACCATTACCATTGCATCCCATGAAAACGGGTACCGTAAAATTCTTCAACGAAGCCAAAGGCTACGGCTTCATCGTGCAGGATGATACCAACCAGGAAATTTTTGTACACCAAACCGGTCTGATTCACGAAATCCAAGAGAACGACCGAGTTTCTTTCGATGTCATCGACGGCAAGAAAGGCCTGAACGCCGTGAAGGTAGAGCGCATCTAAGCGGCTCACTTTTTGGCTGAGTGCCAACAAAAAGCGCCCCGGCTCACGTGAGCCGGGGCGCTTTTCATTTATGCAGGGTAGGTAGTTAGAAGCGTACTACTGAGCGGTAGGACTTTTTACTACGCGCACGCCTACCGCCATAATATCGGGTAGCTGATCCTGGCGCATATACTGCTCCAGCATCACTTTGTAAGTACCCGGCCGGTGAAACTGCTGCCGGGGCAGCGCCAGAAACTGGTGGTCGAAGATGTCGCCGGCGCCGCTACCCAGTGGCTCGCCGGTTTGCGGGTCCATTAGAATCATCTGGTGCAGGAGCCGCGAAATCTGCTTGCCGTCGGGGCCTATCAGTGTGTGCCGCACATACAGGTTGTAGTAGCCGTACGACGACGTGTTGCGCACATTGAAGTACACATCATACCGTTGCGTAGTATCCTCAATCTGAAACTCGAACGTGGGCTTTTCCTGTACCGCCCACGTGCGGTCATCAAAATCGAGGTTTTTCTCAAACACCTGATCGGGGTTACAGGCTGCCAGTAAGGTTACCAGCACTAGCCCCAATAGCAACGATGGAAAACGAAAATAACGATGCATACAAGAATTAGGAAGCCGCAGGAGGGGTAGGAGGTGTGGGCGCATCGCCGCCGCCTGTGCGGCCGGGCCGGTCGCCGCGCCGACGGTTGCGGTCGTCGCGGTGGCGGGGGTTGCCGTTGGGGCGAGCGGAGGCTTCGCCGCCGTCGGGCGAGGCTGCACGGGGCGGGCGCCGGTCGTTGTTGGAGCGGGGCGGACGTTCCTCGCGAGGGGCACCACCTTCTGGGGTAGGGCGCCCTTCGAGGCTCTGAGGCCGTTCTGCTTTGTCGCCTTTTTCGCCGCGGCCACGGTTGTTGCGGCGGTTCAGCGGCTTGGCAGCCGCGCCACGCGGCCGGCGGCTTTCTTCCGATGCTCCGGCTGCCTCGCCAGCTGAGGGGGTAGGCGCCTCAGTATCGGGTGCGGCCAGCCGGGGTGGCCGGTCGCCGCCACGGGTGCGCTCAGAGCGTTCTGGTCGCTCCGTTCGTTCGGGCCGTTCAGGACGCTCTGCTCTTTCTGGACGCTCTGAGGTAGCCGACCGGGGCGGACGCGCCGGACGGGCTGTGTTTTCCACTTCGCCGGGGCCGCCTTTGCGCTTGCGCTTGCCGCGTTTGGAGGCGGCAATCTTATCGTCGAGGCGGTCGAGGCTACCCTCTACGATGGCCGAGAGGTCGGGCGCTTTGTCTTCCTCGCGCACGGGCGGCAGCAGGTTTTCGGGCTTTTCGCCGCGCTTGTTCATCTCCTGCACTTCGCGCACACGCTCAACAGGCAGCATTACCCAGTTGTTGTCGCCGCGGAAGGCAAACCACATGCGCTTCTTGAAGATGTCGGTCTTCTGCAAAAACGCGTCGCCGCGCTCGGTTTGCAACGGGCGCTGCACCTGCGGAATATCCTTCAGGGCATCGAGGTAGGTGTCTAATTCGTAGTTCAGGCAGCACTTCAGGCGCCCGCACTGACCCGAGAGCTTGGCTGGGTTCAGGCTGAGGTTCTGGTAGCGGGCCGCAGTAGTGCTCACACTCTTGAAGTCGGTGAGCCAGGTGGAGCAGCACAGCTCCCGCCCGCACGAACCGATGCCGCCCAGGCGGCCGGCCTCGTGGCGCAGCGAAATCTGGCGCATCTCCACCCGCACCCGAAACTCGTCGGCCAGACGCTTGATCAGGTCACGGAAATCCACCCGGTCGTCGGCCGAGTAGAAGAAGGTGGCGCGGGTGCGGTCGGCCTGGTACTCCACGTCGGAGAGCTTCATTTTCAGGCGCAGTTCTTCTACCACCGAGCGGGCTCGGAACATGGTACCGGTTTCCAGGTCGCGCACGGCTTCCCAGCGCTCCACGTCGTCGGGCGAGGCAATGCGCAGGATGTTGCGAATCTCCTTGCTGTCGGTGGGTACCTTTTTCTTCTTCATTTGCAGGCGCACCAGCTCGCCCTTCAGCGACACGTGGCCCAGGTGCCAGCCATTGCCGGCCGCTTCTATCACCACGGCATCACCTGTGGTGAGCGGGAGGTAGGAAGCGTTGCGGTAGAAGTCTTTACGACCACCTTTGAAACGGATTTCGACAATGTCGAACCCTTTAAAATCACTGGGCAGGTCTACGTCCTGGAGCCAGTCGAATACGTTTAGTCGGTTGCAGCCGCCAGAACTACAGCTCCCTTTGGAGCCACAGCCCCCAACGGACGTAGTAGAGCAGCCGCCCCCGGAGGAACAGGAAGTGCAAGCCACGGCTAATAATCTATCTATGATGAGGCGGCCTAAAGCCGCACGAAATCGGGTTTCAACAAAGATACAGAATTAGAGGGTACGGGGGTAAGCCGTCTATTTTGGGGTGAACTACGCCGAAAAGTAATCTTGTAACCAGCAGCCTGCCCTACCCCGTACGCACGGCAACTGTGCACAACTGCCTATACTTGCAGCATCAACCTACACTACTCTTTCTCGCACCATGAGCCAACTCACCATCCGTAGCCTCGCCGAACTCCTGCAACACGAAGGGCAGGAGCTGGGCATTTCGGACTACTTCACCATCACCCAGGAGCAGATCAACCAGTTTGCCGCTGCTACCCTCGACCACCAGTGGATTCACGTGGATGCCGAGCGAGCCAAAACGGAGTCGCCGTTTGGGGCACCCATCGCGCACGGCTACCTTACCGTCTCGCTCCTACCCTACTTCTGGAACCAGATTATCGCCATTGAAAACCTGAAGCTCCAGGTGAACTACGAAATAGAGCAGCTGCGCTTCAACCAGCCCGTACTCGTGGATAGCCAAGTGCGTTTGTATGCCAAATTACTATCCGTGAAAGATTTGCGCGGCGTCGCCAAAGCCCGCATTGAGGTAAAGATGGAAATCAAAGGCCAGAAGAAACCCGCGTACAACGGCGTGATTACGTTTTTGTATCATTTCATGTAGCCATCCTTTTTCGTGTCATCCTGAGCGTAGCGAAGGACCTTATCACGTGAGAACGATAGACGTAACAACGACTCGTTCATGCGTGATAAGGTCCTTCGCTACGCTCAGGATGACACGAAAAAGGATGGCTACCCTTCCACCAACGCCGCGCACTGCTGCGCTATTTCCAGCTCCTCGTTGGTGGGCACCACCAACACCTTCACCCGCGACTCAGGCAGATTGATTTCGCGCAGGCCGGGCGCCCGGGTTTGGTTCTTGACTTCGTCGAGCTGAACGCCGAAGAACTCTAGATGCTGGCAAGCCAGTTGGCGCACCAGTGCGTCGTTTTCGCCTACCCCGGCCGTGAACACCAGCGCATCGAGGCCGTTAAGCACAGCGGCGTAGGCACCAATGTATTTGCGGATGCGGTAGGTGTAGAGGTCGTAGGCCAGTTGGGCGCGGGCGTCGCCTTGGTTGAGGGCCGCCGTGATGTCGCGCATGTCGCTGAAGCCGGTGAGGCCCAGCATGCCACTTTCCTTGTTCAGCAAATTGCTGACTTGCGCGGGCGTGTAGTGCAGTTCCTGCAACAGATGGAACACCACCGAGGGGTCGAGGTCGCCGGAGCGGGTGCCCATCACCAAGCCCGCCAACGGCCCAAAGCCCATGCTGGTATCCAACGACTTATTGCCCCGCACGGCGGCCATGCTGCACCCGTTGCCCAGGTGAATGGTGATGAGGCGGGCATCGGGCTTGCCCAAGTAGGCAGTGGCTTGCTCGGCCACGTATTTGTGGCTGGTGCCGTGGAAGCCGTACACCCGGATGCGCTGCTCAGTGTATAAGGCTTCGGGTAGGGCGTAGCGGAAAGCGTATTCGGGTAGGGTTTGGTGAAAAGCCGTATCGAACACCGCCACTTGCCGGGCCTGCGGGAAGATGCGCTCGGCCACCTCAATACCCAGCAGATTGGCGGGGTTGTGCAGGGGCGCCAGCGCAAACAGCCGCCGAATTTCCGCCTTCACTTCTTCATCAATAAACGTGGTAGCAGCAAAGCTTTCCCCGCCGTGTACCACGCGGTGGCCTACTACCCCAATTTCAGCCGGGTCGCGGAGCACGCCGGCGGTAGGGTCCGTCAGCAAGCGCACTACTTCGCGCAGGCCGGCCTCGTGGTCGGGTAGGGCTAGTGTGAGCTGCTGGGTGGTGGAGTCGTTGGCTTCGTTGAACACCTTGTGGGTGATGGTGGCATTGTCGGCCCCGATGCGCTCTACCAGCCCGCTGCACACCGGCTGCTCGGTAGGCCAGCGAAACAGTTGATACTTGATGGAGCTGCTGCCGCAGTTGATAACGAAGATGTTCATGGGTGGTAAAATCACTCTTAAAGTGTATCTGTCGCTGTGCAACGCTAATCTAATAACGACGACTACGTTGCAATCTTTAACTTGCTAACTATTGAATAGAAGTACTACTATTCACCTTGAATTTCAATCAGCACTATTTCTTCCAGCTTGAGAGAACAGACCAATGAAACTAGCGCTCGGTTATTTAACATCTAGTATTTCTATAATATTTATTTCTTGGATTATTGGACTTATTATCAGTGCCTTTATAAAAGAAACGTATTTTTATAAAAACAAATTATCAAATCTAAATTTTATCAGAGATGAAGACACAAACAGAAATATTGGACTCTACATTATCAAGTGGATTATAAAGAACACATTTTTTAAATTTTTTAATCAAAAGCTAAAGCTTAACGGAAGAATTACTGCTTCAGAACTAAAGATTTTACGTTACGAAATGACCAAATCTGAAATAGATCATTTGATTGCCTTCGTATTCGTTTTACCTTTTGTCCTTTTTAAAATATTCAATCAGCAATACTTATTTGCTACAATCCTCATGATTGTAAATACGCTCATGAACTTATACCCTTCTCTGTTACAACAGCAAAACAAAAGAAGAATTGATAAATCAAGGCTACTATCTTTAAAGCAACAAAATACTTACTCCTGATAATAGTAATACATTTATTTAACTATCATATTGCCGATTCTTTCTTATCCTTACCAGGCACTACCTTCTTCACTACCCCTACTATCTTTTCAATAATAAACCCAACAGCCAACCCGAAAATACCGCATGCCAGTACCTTCGCCAGCCAAGCTATTGCTGGTATGTTGGCTAGAGAATGTTCTAGCTCGTGCAGCAAATGGGCGGTGAACGGAATGCCGTGGGCAATAATTTCGGCGCCTACCCACAGCATGGCAGCCGTACCCACGTACCCCAGGATGAGTAGAAACTTCGGCATAAACTTTACCATGCCGCGCCCGATGCTTTGGACAGTAGGACTGTAGTCGCCTTTGGCAAAGTGCACGCCTATGTCATCCATTTTCACGATGAGGCCCACGAAGCCGTATACCCCTACCGTAATAAATACGGCTACGGCCAGCATCACCAGAATCTGGTTTGTGATGGGCTGGCCGGTTACCTGGCTGTAGGCAATGGCCATAATTTCGGCAGACAGAATAATATCGGTGCGTACGGCGCTGGCTACCCGCTGCTTTTCCAGCTCCTCGGGCGTAATAACTTTTACGTCTTCGCTTTCAGGATCTGCCTCGTGGCTTTTGCTGAACATGGAATGCACCTTTTCGTATCCTTCGAAGCACAGATACGCGCCGCCTACCATTAGAATGGGCGTAATGGCCCACGGAGCAAAATAGCCGAGTAGCAAAGCCGCTGGGCTTAAAATCAGCAGCTTGTTAATCAGTGACTTCTTGGCAATCTGAAAGATAATAGACAGCTCGCGGGATGGGTCGAGCCCTACCACATACTTGGGCGTAACGGCCGTATCGTCAATCACGATGCCGGATACTTTGCCGGTTGTCTTGGCTATCTGGGTAGGCACATCATCCAAACTGGCTGCACTGGCCTTCACCAAGGCCGATATATCATCTAGTAAGGCAAAAAATCCGGAGGGCATACAGTGTTGATGGAGGGGTGTAGGTATGTTTTGAGAACGGCGGTAGTATTCTCAATTAAATTTTCTAGAACGTCATGCTGAGCGTAGCCGAAGCATGACGTTCGTTTGCTTTGTGCTTGCACAAGCAGCAGCAAGTTACAGGGAACGGCAGCATTACAGCTATTCCTTTCTGCGCGAGGCCTGCATCAGCCCTTACCCCTGCTGCGCCTGAATAGCCGTAATAATTACGGTATTCAGAATATCATCTACGGTGCAGCCGCGGCTGAGGTCGTTTACGGGTTTGTTGAGGCCCTGCAACACGGGACCGATGGCCAGGGCACCAGTTTCGCGCTGCACGGCTTTGTAGGTGTTGTTGCCGGTGTTGAGGTCGGGGAAGATGAGCACGCTGGCCTGGCCAGCCACCTCGGAGCCGGGCAGCTTCTGGCGGCCCACCAACGGGTCTACGGCGGCGTCGTATTGGATGGGGCCTTCCACTTTCAGGTCGGGGCGTTTTTCGCGGACCAATTGGGTGGCCTTGCGCACTTTGTCTACATCGGCGCCCTCGCCGGATGTGCCCGAGGAGTAGGACAGCATGGCTACCCGCGGCTCGATACCGAAGGCCTTGCTGCTGTCGGCGGAGGCCATGGCAATTTCAGCCAGCTGCTCGGCGGTGGGGTTGGGGTTCACGGCACAGTCGCCGAATACGGCCACGCGGTCGGGTAAGCACATAAAGAACACCGACGACACCACCGACATGCCTGGTTTGGTCTTGATGAACTGCAAGGCCGGCCGAATAGTGTGCTGGGTGGTGTGCACCGCCCCCGACACCATGCCGTCGGCGTGGCCTTTGTACACCATCATCGAGCCGAAGTAGGACACATCGCGGAGCAGGTCGCGGGCCATATCCTGGTTCACGCCCTTGGCCTTGCGTAGCTCGTAGAAGGTCTCCACGTACTCGGGGTAGTGCGGCGACTGCACCGGGTCCACAATCTGAAGGTGGCCCAGCGGTAGGTTCAGGCCCAGGCGCTTCACGGAAGCCGCTACCTCGTCGGGGTTGCCCAAGATGGTAAGGTCTACCACCTCCTGGCGCAGCAGGTGGGCGGCAGCCCGTAGGATACGGTCGTCGTTGCCTTCGGGTAGCACAATGTGCTTGCGCTGGCGCTTGGCCCATTGCAACAAGCGGTACTGAAACATGTGCGGCGTGATGCCCTCGGAGCGGAAGCTCACCATCTTTTCCTCCAGCGCCTCCCTATTCACGTAGCGCTCGAAGGTGTTGATAGCCAACCGAATCTTGCGGGTGTTATCGGGCGTGATGCGCGACTTGATGGCCGCCACGCGCGTGCTAGTTTCGAAGGTACCCGTGGAAACGGCTATAATCGGCACTACCGTTTGCAAACCCTCAATCAGCCGCAACACGGGCGCTTCCGGCTCCGAGCCGGCCGTGAGCACAATACCCGCCACCCGCGGGTAGCTGGCCGATAGGTTGGCCTGCAACGCACAGATAATAATGTCGCCCCGGTCGCCGGGCGTCACAATCAGCACGTTGGGCTTGAGAAAGTTCAGGAAGTTGGGCACTTGCATAGCGCCCGTCACGAAGTTGTCGACTTGGTTGGTCAGCGACTCTTCCCCGAACAGCAGCTTGGCGCCCAGCCCTTCGTAAATCTCGCGCATGGTGGGCTGCGACAACTCTTTCTCAGCCGGTATCACAGCCAAGATTAGTTCGGCGGGCAGTTGGGTTTCCAGCAGTTGGCGCACGTCGTCGAGTTGCTGGGGCGCTACCTTGTTCACGACCACCATCAGCACCTGCACCTCGTTGGTTTCGAAGCTGCGGAGGGTAGTGAGCACGGTATTGATGATCTGGGCGGTCGGTTTATCGTCGCCCGAAAGCACTAAAATAACCGGGGCGCCCAGGTTCTTGGCAATCTGAGCATTGTAGCCAAATTCGAAAGCCGTGCCCGGTCCCACAAAGTCGCTACCCTCCACCACCGTGAAATCGTAATTCTCTTCTATCTGCTTGAATTTGTGAATAATGGTATCGATAATTTCGCCTTGGCCGTTGGTTTCAATCAGCCGCAATACCTCCGGGCGGGTATAGGCATAGGTGTCTTCATAGGCAATGGGCAGCTTGAAATGTTGCAGCACCGTTTGGAGGCGCACGTCCTTCTTCTCCCGTGGGCTTGCATCAATAATGGGCTTGAAGTAGCCCACTTTCTGTGCTTTGCTGAGTAGCATATTCACTAAGCCCAAGGCTATCAGGGATTTGCCGCTATACGGTTCGGCCGTGGCAATGAAGACAGTTTTGGTCATGAACAAGACAGCATGAAAGTGTGAGCAGGAAAGGGTAGTGCCAGATAAGACTGCACCGATCAGGTAGCGCCCGAAGGTATGGCAGCCTCTCTTACGCAACCGACCAAGTCAAGGGTACGGCGTGGTAGCGGCTTAGATGTGTTAGGACTGAAGCGCCAGGCTATGAAGCACCTTTGTGCAGCAGTGTTACTTCAAACGCTGTTTGTCAACTTCAACATATGCCATAGCCCGTAGACCCCGACCTAACCCACTAGAACACCAAAAAGCCCTACCCAGCATTGCACTGGGTAGGGCTTATAGGCTAGAAAAACAGTGTACTCAAACTACCGCACCCGACCGCGGCTACCGCCGCCTTGCCCAAACGAGCGGCCACCCTCGTTTTGCTCGCTACGGCCGGCTGGCAGCTCCTGCATCTGCTGGCGCTGGGGCGCTGCCTGCTGGCGTTGCGGCACTTGCTCTGTCCGCTGCCACTGACCTTGGCTTTCGCGCTGCCGGACGGGCTGACGCTCCGGCTGCATACCACTGCTTTGCCCTACCCGACCACGGCCACCGTAGCCGCTCCACGCGGAGCGCTCAGGGCTACCAGTAGCGGCCTCCCCAAAACGCTCCTGACGCTCTGCCCGTTGCGCGGGGTAGGCGCGGCCAGCATCGGCCAGGGTACGCGGCTGGTTGTAGCTGCTTCTGTCCCGCGAGTCCCGCGTGGCGCCGTACTCGGGGCGGTTGTCGGAGCCGGCACTCACTACCCTACCTCGTTCACGGCTGCGGTAGTCGCCGCGGTTGTCTGCGCCATTGTCAAAGCGACGCTCCACGTTGCGCGGTGCATCGGCGCGGCCGGCGCGAACATCGGGTCGGTAAAAGCCGAGAGAGTTTTGCTGCATCGCCACGCGGCCTGGGCGGTTCACGTTGCTCACGTTGTAGACGTTCACGCGGTTGCGGGTCACGGCCTCCAGCTCGCTCCGGCGCGGGCCGGTCACATACGTGCGGTTGTTCTGCACGTAGGTGTTGTTGATGATGGTAGTATTGTTGATGATGGTGACGTTGCGGGCGGGCCGCACATAGTAGTCGTGCCAGCGCGGGCTCACCACGTACTGCTGCGGTACAAACACCCAGGCCGTATTAGGCACCACATAACGCGGCCCGAAAGACACGTTGATGTTTACGCTGGGTCCCAGCGGTGCCCAGCCGTAGTAGCCGCCGCCGCTGCGCCAGCTCACCCAGGCTGGTCCCCATTCGGTGCCGGGCAGCCAGCTCCAGCCGTAGTAATCGGAATAGCGCCAGCGGCCGTAATGGAAGGGCGCCCAGCCCCAATCGTAATTCGACACCCAGGTGTTGCCGTATTCCGTCATGGCCCAGTAGCCGTTAGTGCTATAGGGTTGGAAGTCGGGGCCGACGTTGGGCAGCCACACATAACCATAATCGGGGTCTTGCACCCAGCGGCCGTAGGGACTCAGCTCGTCGTAGAAGGTTTGGTACGTGACGCTGACGCTGGGCTGCGCCGCAGCCAGCCGAGGAGTCAGCGCACTCAGCACCAACCCCAGCGCCCAAACCAGACCGCTTCTTTTTAGTAAGGTTATCATGGAAATAAGAAGTTAAAGCGTGAGAGCAGCTTGGCTGGGGGCAGGCCGTACGTCCTGTCTCCTACCCTAGTAAGCGCTTATTTCTTAGACAACTCAAATCCTGTACCGTTTAATTGCTATTCCACTTACTTCGGAGCGCCCGCTAGTGTATACACCCGAATTTCTTTTGGCAGCAGCACGTAAGCGTATTGTTCGCTCACCAATACCTGCTGCACATCGGTCGTTGGCAAGGGTAGGGTGCGGTCTGTGAAGTTGTAGAGGTGGAAGAAGTGTAGGGCGTTGTCGGCCACGTAATACAGTTCATCTCCCAGAAATCCTACATAGCTTAATCCTGTGAAGGGCAGTTTTTTGCGGTAGTTGCCCAGGTTATCAAACACCAAAATGCCCCCTACCCTATCCACCAGATATACGTTGTTCTGATACTGCCGCAGGAAACGAAAATCCGGCTTGCTCCTACCCACCAGCAGGTCCATGGGTGTAGTGATGGTAGGCCGCTGCTGGCTGAGGTCGAACTGCTTTAGGGCTATGTTGCTCTCATCGAACAGCCACAGGCGCTCATCGGGCGCGATGGTGGCGACGCGGATAGTGCCATCCAAAAAATCGGCGGTGCGCACCTGCGTGAGCGGGGCCAGAAACCGGTCGAGCAGCAGCAGTTGCTGGCGGTCGTCGTAGAAGGCCAGAATCTTGGTGGTATTCCAGGCTTCAAGTTGGGCAATGTGCCCTGGCAGGGCCGGCGAGTAGGTGTTTAGGGCCTGACCTTCAGCGCCCAGCTGCACAATATTGTTCTGCCGGTCTACCACGTAGAGCGTGCCGCGCCTGTCGAGAGAGGCCACGCCGGTGGTGGCCAGTTTGATGGTACGCACCAGCGCCCAGCCCTCGGCCGCCGAGGCAACGGGGGTAGGCGCAACCGTGGTGGTAGGCACCGGCACCGGCTTGCTGGGCGGCGCCACCGACCCAGCCGCGGGCACGGTGGTTTGCCCTACCCCTAGCAGCGGCAGCACCAGGACAATAGCCAGTAAAAGGCAGCTAATCAGCTTGTTCGAAGTATCGCAAAGCCAGGATTTCGCCATCATATACCGCGTAGGAGCAATAATTGACCCACTCACCAAGATTAATATAGCGGCTGCCGGGGGCTACTTCTACGTCGAGCGGCAGATGGCGGTGGCCGAAAATATAATACTCGTGGTGGTGCTGGTGCTCCAGCTCCCGGCAGTATTGCAGCAGCCACTCCTCGTCGCCCTGGTACACCTCTTCTACCTTGGTATTCTGAATGCGGCTCCGACGGCTCCAGCCATTGGCAATACCGATACCCAGATTGGGGTGGACACGCGCAAACAGCCACTGCGATATGGGCGAAGCAAACACGCGCTTCAGCACCTTATACACGTAATCCTTCGGCCCAAGCCCGTCGCCGTGGCCCATATAAAACTCGTGACCACCAATGCGCTGGCTCACCGGGTGGCGGTGAATGGGAATACCCAACTCCTCCGTAAAATAATCGAACATCCACATGTCGTGGTTGCCGGTGAAGAAGATGATAGGGATGCCTGCATCCGTCAGCTCGGCCAGCTTGCCCTGCAACCGGATAAACCCACGCGGAATGGCATGGCGATACTCAAACCAGAAGTCGAAGATGTCGCCCAGCAGGTAGATGGCGGCGGCATCGGGAGCTACCTTATCCAGCCAACGCACAATCTTGCGTTCCCGCGCCAGAGAGCTGGCTACGGTAGGCGTGCCCAAGTGAAAATCGGAAGCAAAGTACACCCGGCGGCCGGGAGGTAGGGCCAGATCAGGCAGGCGAGGTGGCGTCATCCAGTAAGAACAGCACGAGGCTGCGCGGGCCGTGGGCACCGAGCACCAGCGTTTTTTCAATATCGGCCGTGCGGCTGGGGCCGGTAGTTAGGGAAATCATGGAAGGTAGCTTGTCGCCGTGCTGCTCGCGCACCCGCGCCAGGCCGTCGCCAATATCGGCTACCACCTGCGAAGTGCGGGCCAGCACCAAGTGCTGATCGGGATAGATGCTGAGGCGGCGGCCGCTGGCCGTGGCGGCACTCACTAGAATGCTACCCGTGCGGGCTACCAGCGCCTCGCAAGTGGTCAGGCCCGCATCGGCGTTGCTGATAAAGTCGGTTTCGTCGCCCGTGAAGACGATTCCACCTTGGTGCAGCAACTTTTTCAGCTCCGGCTCCCACACGAACAGGTTATTCAGCTCTTTCTCCTTTTTATAGATAAAAAGCTGATCGAAGAAATGCTCCTCCGACTCGCAGTAGTAAAACTCGCCCCCTATGCGCCGGAAGCTCTCCACGAAGGCAATATCCAGCTCCTCAGCGGGTACCCGCGGGTGCAACGGCATCCCAAAATCGGGCGCGGGCGGCTGTGGGGCCGGCTTTTGCACTGCCTCCCGAATGCGGCGCAACAGAATATCACGAGACGACTCAGCCATGCAACAAAGGTAAGGGCTTCTGTATAGTGTTCTGTCAGCGTGAAGCAATTTGTCTGTCATCCTGAGTAGCGCGAAGGACCTTATCCCCGTTGAACGAGTCGTTCGTACGCTTGTCGTTCTTGTGTGAGAAGTTCCTTCGTTGGGCTCAGGAAGACAGTTTACTTCGGATAAGTGTTTGAATACAAAAAAACCAGTGCCTTCTACAAGACACTGGTTTTCTGCATTTACAAATATACTGATACGCTACACGGGCGTTACAGCGCCACCACTAGGAATATCGGCGGAGCGTGGACCGTTGTCGGTCTTGTCGTCGATGCCGGGTAGGTTCATGTCGGGCAGGTCGTCGCCGAGGGCTATGGGGTGTTCGTCTTTCAGCTCACTTAGCGTTTCGCTGCGGTCGGTGCCGGCCATGTGCGCTTGGTAGCTGGTCTGGGCGCCATAAGGGCGCGGACCAACCAAACGCTCTAGGTCGTCCTGCAACAGCACTTCCTTAGCCAACAGCTCCTGCGCAATGGTTTCCAACTCCGTGTTGCGCTCGGTCAGCAGGTTCTTGGTGCGGGCGTAGGCGGCTTCAATAATGCTGCGTACTTCCTCGTCAATCATCTGCGAGGTAGCTTCCGAGTAGGGTTTCGAGAAACCGTATTCATTCTGCCCCTTCGAGTCGTAGTAGGAAATGTTGCCCAGCTTGGGGTTCATGCCATACATCGTCACGATGGAGTAAGCCATCTTCGTGATGCGCTCCAAGTCGCTGAGCGCGCCGGTCGAAATTTTACCGAAGATCAACTCTTCGGCGGCGCGGCCACCTAGGGCCATACACATTTCGTCGGTCAGCTGCTCAGTATTATACAGGAATTGCTCGCGGGGCAGGTATTGGGCGTAACCCAAAGCTGCTACCCCACGGGGCACAATACTCACCTTCACCAATGGGTCAGCGTGCTCCAGAAACCAACCGGCAACGGCATGGCCGGCCTCGTGGTAGGCCACGATACGCTTCTCATCGGGCGATATAATTTTATTTCTCTTCTCCAAGCCACCAATCACGCGGTCGATGGCGTCGGTGAAGTCCTGCATGCCTACATTCTTCTTGTCGCGGCGGGCGGCAATAAGGGCAGCTTCGTTGCAGACGTTGGCAATTTCAGCACCGGCAAAACCAGGCGTCTGGGCAGCCAGCTTCTTCGCTTCTACGTCGTCATTCAATGTAATCGGCTTCAAGTGCACATTGAAAATCTGCGTGCGGCCGTTAATGTCTGGCTTGTCAATGCTGATCTGACGGTCGAAACGACCGGGACGCAGCAGGGCCGAGTCTAGCGTATCGGGGCGGTTGGTGGCTGCCAGGATAATAACACCTGAGTCAGTACCGAAGCCGTCCATCTCTACCAGCAGCGAGTTAAGCGTGTTTTCGCGCTCGTCGTTGCCGCCGGGTACGTTGCCACGCGAGCGGCTACGGCCAATGGCGTCAATCTCGTCGATGAAGATGATACAGGGCGCTTTGGCTTTGGCTTGCTTGAATAGGTCGCGCACACGGGCAGCGCCTACCCCTACAAACATCTCCACAAAGTCGGAACCTGACAGGGAGAAGAAAGGCACGTCGGCTTCGCCAGCTACAGCTTTAGCCAGCAGGGTTTTACCCGTACCGGGAGGACCTACTAGCAGCGCGCCTTTCGGAATCTTACCACCAAGCACTGTGAACTTGGAAGGGTTGCGCAGAAATTCTACGATTTCCTCTACTTCTTCCTTGGCTTCCTCTAGGCCAGCCACGTCTTTAAACGTCACTTTCACCTTGTCGCCGCCTTCAAACAGGGCTGCGCGCGATTTACCAATGTTGAAAATCTGACCACCGGGACCACCAGCTCCGCTCATGCGGCGCATCAGGAACCAGAAACCCACGAAAAGCAGAATCAAAACACCCCAAGTGCTGATGTACTGGCCATAGCCCTGATCGGTCTCAATGTCCAGTCCGATTTTTTTCTGACCGGCCGGCAAGTCAGCCTGTAGCTTGTCCAAATCGTCTTTAAACGACTTGCCGTCCACTACCGGAAAGTAGTACTGCGGCGCATTGGCACTGGAGGCACCCAGTCCCGGCCGACTACGCGAATCGCGGTTGGCCACGTTCTTCTGGGCAGCCTCGCGCGTTAGCGTCACCTGCACCAGCTTGTCGTTGAGCAGGGTAATTTTACTTACTTCGCCAGCTGCCAACAGCTGCTCGAAGCGTTGTTGATTGATTTTGGTAGCGGAATTGGTGCCGGTGAAGTAGACCACCCCAAGGATGAACACCACCAGCCCCAGCAACACCCACAACTGCATTCCCGGCCGCGGCGCGGGGGAAGGAAGCGTAGGTTTTTTCTTTTTGGGCGTTGGATCAGGCATGAACTAGAAATGCTAAAGCGAAAAACATAGGCGGAACACGCCGCCAGCGCTAAATGTTCGGGGTAGCAGCACGTAACTTACTGAGCGGCGGCTTCTTCCTCCACGTAGGTAATTTCGGCGTCGCCCCACAACTCTTCCAGCGCGTAGAACTGGCGCCGGTCGCGCAGGAAAATGTGTACTACTACGTCTACGTAATCCAGCAGCACCCACTCACGGTTGGTGCGACCTTCCATTTGCCAGGGCTGCTGGCCAGTTACTTTCTCTACTTCCTCTTCTACGGAACGCGCCAGCGCGTCTAGTTGCGTGTCAGACGAAGCGGAGCAAATCACGAAATAATCAGCTACGGCATTCTTCAACTCTTGCAGGTTGAGCACGACGATGTCGACGCCTTTCTTGTCCTGCATGCCGCGCACTACAATATCTGCCAATATGTCCGAATCCTGCCGAACCGGGGTACTTTTCATCAAGGTATTATTAGGTTTGAACGTCACAACATACGAATAAAGACGTGGAGGAACTTGCCCCCCAAACGCTTTTCACGGGTCAACAGCTGCTTTGGCTGCCCGAATGCGCATCCACAAACACGGAAGCCCATAATCTTGTAGTCAAAAACAGCGCCACCGACGGCTGTACTATCATTACCGACAATCAGACCGCTGGCCGGGGACAACGCGGCAACCGCTGGGAGGCGGCGGCCGGCGAAAACCTGACGCTTTCGGTGGTCTGGCGCCCCACGTTTCTGGCCGCTACCGATCAGTTTCAGCTGAGCCGGGCCGTAGCCCTTGCCGTGCACGACTGGGCTGGTACCCTACTCGGGCCAGACCCAGCCCTACGCCTCAAGTGGCCGAACGATCTGTATTTCGGTACGCAAAAGCTGGGGGGGATACTGATTGAGAACACGCTCAGCGGCGCAAAGATTCAGCATAGTATTATAGGAATTGGCTTAAATATCAATCAACAGCATTTTGCAGTGCCTACTGCTACCTCAATGGCCTTGCTTACGGGTAGGCCACACGCGCGGCCCGCGCTAGCTGCCCGGCTCTTGGAAAGCTTGGAAGCACGCTACCTGCAACTACGCGCCGGGCACGTAGCACAACAACAGCAGGACTACCTGCATGTGCTGTATCGCTACCAGCAACCAGCCTTATATGAGGTGGCAGGACAAGCAGTAAGCGGCCGGATTGAAGGAGTCGACCCTACCGGTCGCCTATTGGTTCGCATCGACCACGAGCTGCGAGCGTTTGGGTTACAGGAAATTGTCTATCGATAAAGTACTGTGTGCTTCTGATAGAGTAATTGACGTGGTAGGGTAGAAAATACTTTATTCTATTCCAAAAATTGTGAAGCACTACCGCACATTTGCGGTGTTTATATCTGAATTGTCGATTATTTTAGGGAGTTCATCTAAAATTTAGATTTTATCTGTCATAATGCGCAACCTTTCGGCTACAATTAGCATCTAAGACAGTAACAAGCCTACTGAATAAGGCGTAACGCTGGTCTGGCGTGCTTGTTGTATTACTCATTTCAGTAAAATCCATCTTTTTCATTTCAACCGACAATTCCTACCCGTCGGTTTCAACCCTGCCCGATGCCATGAACACTTTTACACGACTTTTTTTGGTTGGCTTGTTTATGAGCGTGCGGCTAACGCTGCTAGCGATGCCCGTTACCGCGCAGTCGTCGGTGACGCCGCCTGCTGCCACTACTAGCGCCAACGAAAGCGCCCGTTCCCTGACTTCTACCCTTAGCCTCTACCCCAACCCGGCTCGCGGCATGGTGATGGTTTCCATCACGCAAAAAGCTGGTCAGGAATATAAGTTACGTCTGAGCAACATTCTAGGCCGTGAGGTACGCACAGTTGCGTTGCAGCCTGCGCCCGGCGAGATTTCAATGCCCGTAAACCTGTCGGACCTACCCGCCGGCATGTATTTTTACAGCTTGCTGATGAACGAGAAAGTAGTGAGCACCAAACGATTAGTCCTTCAAAACTAAGTTGCTATCCTTTCTTCTACATATTTAAAAAGCAGTCGGCACCCCGACTGCTTTTTTTATGCCCTACACATTCTAAGGCTCTCTCCGAACGTTAGCCAACACACGGCCCGATTTATTGTCTATTTTTGGCGCTTCGCTACGCTGACTCCTTTAGCTTAACCTTTTTAGTGCTGTGGCGGATGGGGGGTCACCTCCATCTTACTTTTACTTCTGTATGCGTTCGTATTCTCGATTGAATAATGTAGCCGGCTGGGTGGTGTTTGGCCTCTCGCTGCTGGTGTACCTGCTCACCTTAGAGCCCACGGCCTCGTTCTGGGACTGCGGCGAGTTCATCGCCTGCTCCTACAAGCTGCTCGTGCCCCACCCCCCCGGCGCCCCTACCTTCCTGCTGTTGGGCCGCCTCGTCTCGCTGCTCAGCTTCGGCGACGTGACCAAAGTAGCGGTGCTCGTCAACGGCCTCTCGGCCTTGAGCAGCGCCTTCACCATCCTGTTTCTGTTCTGGTCCATCACGCTGCTGGCCAAAAAGCTCGTGCTGCGCCGCCCCGGCCTGCACGACGACCGCGGCCTGGAGCCTACCCTGGGCCAGACGCTGCTCATCCTGGGCGCCGGGGCCGTGGGCGCCCTCTCGTTTGCCTTCTCCGACTCGTTCTGGTTCAACGCCGAGGAAGCCGAGGTCTATGCCATGTCGGCGCTGGGCACGGCCACGGTGGTGTGGCTGATGCTCAAGTGGGAAAACCGCGCCGACGAGGCCGATAGTGACAAGTGGCTGGTGCTGCTGGCCTATGTCATCGGCCTGAGCATCGGCGTGCACCTGCTGAACCTGCTGGCCATCCCCGCCCTGGGCTTTCTCTACTACTTCCGCCGCCAGCCAACCCCCACCTGGACTGGGGGCATCGCCACGCTGGTTATCAGCTTTGTGCTGGTGGGCGCCATTCTGGTGGGCATCATTCCGGGCCTGCCCACGCTGGCGGGCAACTTCGAGGTATTCTTCATCAACACCCTGGGGCTGCCCTTCAACTCGGGCATCGTGCTGTTTATGCTGCTGCTGGTGGGGCTGATCTGGGTAGGCTTTCGCCAGAGCTTCGTGCGCCGCAGTCAGCTGCTGAACACGTTCATGCTCTGCTTCGTGTTCATTCTGATCGGCTACAGCTCCTACCTGATCGTGCCGATTCGCAGCTCCTACCACCCCACCATCAACGAAAACGACCCCGAGGATGTGCTCAGCTTCGTGAGCTACCTAAAGCGCGAGCAGTATGGCGACCGGCCCCTGCTCTACGGTCCACAGTTCAATGCGCAGGCAGTTAGCCAGCAGGATGGCGCCCCGCGCTACGTACGTCAGGGCGATAAGTACGTTGTGGCCGAGCACCGGCAGGAACTGATTTACCGCGACGAGGACAAGATGCTGCTGCCGCGCCTCTACAGCAACGACCCGCGCCATATTCAGGAATACCAGAAGTGGGTGGATCTACGCGAAGGCGTGAAGCCCACGATGGGCCAGAACTTGTCGTTCTTGTTCCGCTACCAGATGGGGCACATGTTCTGGCGCTACTTCCTGTGGAACTACGCCGGCCGCGAGAGCGACGTGCAGCAGGCCGGCACCTTGTGGCCCATCGAAACGAGCCAGGGCCTGCCCGAGCGCGTAGCCGAGAGCAAGGCGCGCAACCAGTTCTTCGCCATTCCGCTCATCTTAGGGTTGCTGGGCCTGTTCTACCAGGCCCGCCGCGACTCGAAGAACGCCTTGATCGTGGGCCTGCTGTTCGTCTTCACGGGCCTGGCTATCGTGGTCTACCTGAACCAGCCGCCCATTGAGCCCCGCGAGCGGGACTACACCTTCACGGGCGCCACTTATGCCTTTGCCATCTGGATCGGGCTGGGCGTGCTGGCCCTGGCCGACTTGCTGGGTAAAGTCATCAAAGCCGACACGGCCCGCGCCGGCGTGGTGACGCTGCTGGGGCTGCTGGCGCCGGGCCTGCTCGTGGCCCAGGGCTGGGACGACCACGACCGCTCGGGCCGCTACAACTCCGTGGACTCGGCCCGGAACCTGCTCAACAGCTGCGCGCCGAACGCCATTTTGTTCACCAACGGCGACAACGACACCTTCCCGCTGTGGTACGCCCAGGAGGTAGAGGGCGTCCGTACCGATGTGCGCGTGGCCGTACTCAGCTACCTGAACACGGACTGGTACATTGCCCAGATGAAGCGCCGCAGCTATCTGAGCCAGCCCCTACCCATCTCGCTGGATAGCTCGCGCTACGCCCAGGGTACCAACGACTACCTGCCGTACGCCGAGAACCCAAGCGTAGGGGAAGTCAACCTGAAAGATTTCATCCAGCTAGTAGGGCAAAACAGTGACTTGCTGAAGGTCAGCTACGGCGAGGGCGGGCCTACCCTACTGTCTTTCCCCTCGCCTACTTTCTACCTACCCGTAGACACGACGGCAGTGCTGCAAAGCGGCATTATCCCCGCCGACCGCCGCAATCAGCTGGTAGGAAAAATGGAATTCACTGTCGGCAAGCGGGCTATCGAAAAGAAAAGTCTGGTGATTCTGGACATGCTCGCTACCAACAACTGGAAGCGGCCTATCTATTTCTCCAGCACCGTAGTGCCGTCGGATATGCTGGGCTTGCAGCCGTATTTTCAGTTAGAGGGCATGGCTTACCGCATCCTACCTCTACGCGACCCTAACTATTCGCCGAAGAGCAATGATGATGGCTACGTAGAGAAAACGCTGATGTACAACAAGCTGATGAACCAGTTTCAGTACCGAGGCCTCGACAACGCTAGTATTTTCTACGACGAAAACAATCTGCGTTTCCCGGCCAACTACCGCGACAAGTTTGTGCGCCTCGCCAATGCCTACCTCGCCAATGGCGATACGGCTACCGCTAAGAAAGTAGTAGACAAATGCTTGGCAGTGATGCCCGATAAGGCGATTCCGTACGACTACTACACGCCGCAACTGGTGCCCGCGCTGGTAGCAGTAGGCGAGCGGCCCAAGGCCAACCAGATTATGGACGTTATGACCAGTCGGGCGGAGCGGAGCGTAGCGTATTACACCACGCACAACAGCGCCCTGTTTGATCAGGAAGTAAGCCAGGCCTTGATCACGCTGCAAAGCATCTACTTCGCGGCCCAGCAGGTAGGTGACCAGCAACGCGCCAGCAAAGCCATGCAAACCCTGGGGCCATATCTGCAAGGCGGCAGGTAGTATGCTGATTGCTTGACCAGTAAAAATGCAGACAGCCGGTTTCTCTTGCAGAAGCCGGCTGTCTGCATTTTTACTGATTGTGCTAATACAGCAGAGGATGCCTTTACCGCCGCTTCTTACGTATCCAGTAGTTTATCGCCGTTCTATAATCTGTTTAGTGTGAAGCTCTTTCTGCTTTGTCTGCTGAGTCTGCTACCAATTTGCACGCAGGCCGTTCTTCCACCGCGCCACGATTTCAGCGGCCAGTACCGCCCCAACTGTCCGCAGGCTGATACCCGACGCGAGGCGGACAGCCTGCGGCTATACGTCCGATTTCCGGGGGGGACGCTGCCTGCTGGTCAGTCGCTGTACGTAGCGGTGTGGGCCAGCTACGATGCCAAACAGCCTCTATGGCGGGACTCGGTGCGGCATTTGGCCCGGCAGCTGCGCCAGCGTCCCAACGGCACTTTGCTAGAAGTAAGCCTACCGGTGGCGCGTTTGCAGGCCAATCAGGTTATCAGCGTGCAGCCAGCTCCTACACCCTCCCCCGATGCCAGCAACGAGGCATGGCTGCTGCTCACTGCCAGTCGTTTAACGCGACCTTATGTACTGGTAGACTCGCTGGGCGACCCACTCCTGAGGCGCTACGTGCGCACAAGCGAAACATTCGGTTTAGCTTATTATGGGTTGGAGCGCCCGTTCAAGATCAAGCAATATGACGCAACATTTGCGGCGGCTCTTCCGCCCATGACCAATCCTGCATCAAAACTAACACAGCCCCGCACGCTCACTATCAGTGACACGGTGAATCTTCGGCCGGGCCAATTGGTACGACTAGCCCGACAAGGCATTTATGCCTTGCAAGGTGAAACACAGGAGCCAGCACTAGGCCTGCTGGCCGAAAATAACGCGTATCCGGAAATTACTACCGCGCCAGAGCTGATCGAGCCGCTTATCTACCTCACTACTTCGGCTGAACGCAAGCAGCTCTACGCGGCCACCGATCCGAAACGGGCCACCGATTTATTCTGGCTGAACATTGCGGGCAATAATCAAAATACGGCTAGGCAGATGATTCGTACCTATTACGGTAGGGTAGCGGAAGCAAACCGCCTTTTTTCAGCGCATAAAGCTGGCTGGATGACTGACCGCGGGATGCTATATCTGGTATTGGGGCCGCCAGATGCCGTGTATCGGGCGGGCACGGAAGAACGTTGGGTGTACCACGCGCCAGCAATTGCCAGCGGCACATATGTGTTCCGCGCCAAACCCAGTACCTTTGCTCCCGACAACTATGATTTGGTGCGCCGCCCTGAGTATGAAATGCTTTGGTACGCCGCCGTGGACCAATGGAGAAAAGGACTGACCGCCCAAGCCGCCCGGTAACCGAGCGCCGCACCTTCTACGACGAAAATAACCGTCCTGTACCCCGCCGCGACAACCGCGACGAACGCCCCCGTGAGCCCCGCGCCGATGGCGATAAGCCTCGCTACCCTCACCGTCCGGCTGCCGACCGTAGCATTGAGATGCTGTTTGGCTTGCGTCCTATTTTGGAGGCGCTAAACGCCGGTCGCACGCTGGAGAAAATCTTCTTGCTGCGCACCACCAAAAACAGCATCACGCAGGATATTTCGGCTTTGGCTAAGGCCGCAAATATTCCGGTGGCCATGGTGCCGCTGGAAAAGCTCGACGGCCTGACGCGCAAAAATCACCAGGGCGCCGTGGCCTTTGTTTCGCCTATTGACTATGCCCCGCTGGATAATATTGTGGCGCGGCTGTTTGAGGAAGGCAAAACCCCGCTGCTACTGATTCTAGACCGCATTACCGATGTGCGCAACTTCGGCTCCATCGCTCGCAATGCCGAGTGTATGGGTGCCCACGCCATTGTAGTGCCCAGCCGCGGCGCTGCCCAGATCAACGGCGATGCGCTCAAAACCTCGGCCGGTGCCCTCAACCTGATTCCGGTGTGCCGCGAGCCAAACCTAAAGGACACCATCCGTTTCCTTCACGATTCGGGCATTCAGGTAGTAGGCTGCACCGAAAAGGCTGAAGACAGCCTGGAAACAGGCGCCGTAGACCTCACCGGCCCCGTAGCCATTCTGATGGGTAGCGAAGAAGACGGCATCTCTCCTGAGTACCTCCGTCTTGCCGACCACACCCTGCGCATTCCTATGGCCGGGCAAATCAGTTCTCTTAATGTGTCCGTCGCCAGCGGTATTATGCTGTTTGAAGTGCTGCGGCAACGGTTGGCAGTTAAAAGTTAGAAACTAAGAATTAAAAAGCGTCTGTCATCCTGAGCAGAGCGAAGGACCTTCTCACATTTAAACGAGTCGTTATTACGACGGTCGTTCTAGCGTGAGAAGGTCCTTTACTCTACTCAGGATGACAGACGCTTTTTAATTCTTAATTCTTAACTCTTAATTTTTAATTAATTATACCCTGCACCCTTCTTCGACTTCACATCAGCTACGAAGTCTTTAACGCGCTGTTCCTCGGTGCGCTTGCAGATAAGTAGCACGTTGTCATACTCAGCTACAATGTAGCCATCAAGGCCCTGCACCACTACCAGGCGCTCAGACGGGGTTTTGATAACGCACTCCTGGGTGTCATAGAGAATCACGTCGCCGTCGATAACGTTGTTGCGCTCATCGCGCTTGCCGATGCGGTGCAGCGAATCCCAGGTACCCAGGTCGCTCCAGCCAAAGTCGGCGGGTAGGACGTACACGTTGTCTGCTTTTTCCATCACGCCGTAGTCGATGCTGATGTTGCGGCAACGGGAATACGCCTCCGAGATGAAGTCATTTTCCTGAGTCGTACCTAGTTGGGTAGCGCCCTCGTCAAACACTTCTGAAATATCGCTCAGATATTGACGGAAAGCGTGTAGAATCACATCGGCCCGCCATACAAACAGGCCGGAATTCCAAAGGAAGTCGCCGCTGCTTACGAACATCTGAGCCAACTCCAGATTCGGCTTCTCCGTGAAGGTTTTCACTTTGAACAAGCCGCCAGGTAGAGAATTATCGGCATCATCCATATACTGAATATAGCCGTATCCCGTGTCGGGGCGCGAGGGCTGGATACCCAGCGTAATCAGGACGTCGTTGGAGCGGGCCGCGTCGACAGCTTGGCGGATAACGCGCCGAAACTCCTCCTCATTCACCACGGCATGGTCGGCCGGCGATACGATAATCGTTGCTTGGGGGTCGCGCTGGGCAATGCGGTAGCTGGCGTAGGCAATGCACGGGGCCGTATTCCGGCCAATTGGCTCGCCAAGGATCTGGTCGGAAGGCAACTGAGGCAAATGCTCCTGCACCAAGTCGTGATAGTCCCGGTTGGTTACCACAAACACGTTTTCAATTGGGCATATTTCAGCGAAACGGTCGATGGTCAGTTGCAGCATGGAGCGCCCGATGCCCATCACATCATGAAATTGCTTGGGATGGTGCGTGCGGCTAAATGGCCAAAACCGGCTGCCAATGCCGCCGGCCATTACAACGAGGTAAGTATTCTGCGCCATATAATCTGATGCGGAGTGTCGTAGATAAGAAAAGTTCAAACGTAGAGGTGCAAATATCCTATTTTATTTATCAAGTACTACACAATACCAAATTAATTATACTTTAATAATGATAGAGCACAAAACATAGTTATACCAAACCCTCCCGCAGTAAATCGTGCAAATGGATAAATCCGCTGAACTGCTCTCTATTCAGGACTACCAGTTGCGTGATATTACGTTGTTGCATACGGTTGAGTGCTTCCACTGCAAAGTCCTCTACATCCACGGTTACCGGGTTGAGCGTCATAATATCCCGGGCACGAATAGCATCCAGATCATCAAAGTTGGTTAGCATCCGGCGCAAATCGCCGTCAGTGATAATACCTTGCAACTCGTCGGTAGCGGGGTGTAGTACGGCGGTTGCGCCCAAACGTTTGCCTGAAATTTCCAGAATAATTTCCTTGAGCGGCGCTTCTGTGCTCACGCGTGGCTTGGCGTTTTGCACGGAAATGTCGCCTACCTTCAGATACAACTTCTTGCCTAGCGTCCCCCCAGGGTGTAAGGTGGCAAAGTCTTGAGAGGTGAATTGCCTACCATCCAGCAGACACATGGCCAGCGCATCGCCAACGGCAAGCGCTACGGTAGTACTGGTGGTAGGTGCTAGGTTCAGCGGGCAGGCCTCGCGCTCTATGGGCGCGTGCAACACATAATCGGCCTGCTGGGCTAGGTAGGAGTCGGCATTGCTTACTAGTGCCACCAATGGCACGCCCCGGCGCTTGAGTAGCGGCACCAGCACTTTTATCTCAGGTGTGTCGCCGCTTTTGCTGATGGCCACCACAAAATCCTGCGGCTGGATCATGCCTAGGTCGCCGTGAATGGCATCGGCGGCGTGCATGAATAAGGCAGGAGTACCCGTCGAATTTAGGGTAGCCACTATTTTGCTGGCAATGTGGGCACTCTTGCCAATACCCGTTACTACTACTCTACCGGGCGAGACGAGTATAGCGGCTACGCATTGTGCAAAATCGGGAGCAGTTGTCAGGCTATCGGCTACCCGGCGGATAGCTTCTGCTTCTTGCAACAGCACTTTTTTTGCAACGGAGTTGATATCGTTCTGCGCTTTCAATCTAAATTTGATATTACGTAACGGTTAAGAAGCCGCTGGCAGTAGTTGGAAATACGTTTTCCTTTCGCTTCAGCATCTCCAACCGCTATTGCAAAATTCCTTAGATTGAGAGTTCAACCTAGTGTGAGGTGAGGCTCTCATCTACCATCCCCAAATCGAGAAGTGAGGAAGTCTATGCCAGCCGTTAAACAAATTCCTCTGCCGGAGGCTGATCTGAAAGGCAAGTTAAAGGAAGTTTTTGGGTACGGACAGTTCCGTGGCACCCAGGAAGCGGTTATCCAGAATGTCATTGAGGGTAAGAATACCTTTGTGATTATGCCTACAGGCGCGGGCAAAAGCCTGTGCTATCAGCTCCCCGCGCTGGTGTTACCGGGCACGGCTATTGTTATTTCGCCGCTTATCGCCCTGATGAAAAATCAGGTGGATCAGCTGAACGCGTTTGGCGTAAATGCAGCCTTTCTGAACTCGACGCTTTCTAAATCGGAAATGAACCGGGTGAAGAAGGATGTGATTACCGGTGACGTGCGTCTGCTGTACGTGGCGCCTGAGTCGCTGACCAAGGACGAAACTATTGAGTTCCTGAATAAAGCCACTATCTCCTTCGTGGCTATTGACGAGGCGCACTGCATCTCGGAATGGGGCCATGACTTCCGTCCCGAGTACCGCAAGATTCGCGGTATCATTGATAACCTGGGCGCCAATGTGCCCATTATTGCCCTCACGGCCACGGCCACGCCCAAGGTGCAGCTGGACATCCAGAAGAACCTGCAAATGGACGATGCTTCGGTGTTCAAAACCTCGTTCAACCGCACTAATCTCTATTACGAGGTGCGGCCCAAGCACAACACCAAAAAGCAGCTGATTCAGTACGTGAAGCAGCACAAGGGCAAAGCCGGCATTGTGTATTGCTTGAGCCGTAAGAAGGTAGAGGAAATTGCGGAGCTGCTGAAAGTGAACGACGTGAAGGCCCTACCCTACCATGCCGGCCTCGACCCACATGTGCGTATGGCCAACCAGGATGCTTTCCTGAACGAAGAAGCCGACGTGATTGTGGCGACCATTGCTTTCGGTATGGGTATCGATAAGCCCGATGTGCGCTTCGTGATTCACTACGACACGCCCAAGAGTATTGAGGGCTACTATCAGGAAACCGGCCGCGGCGGCCGCGACGGCCTGGAGGGCAACTGCCTGATGTTCTACAGCTACGATGATATCGTGAAGCTGGAGAAGTTCAACAAAGACAAGCCCGTAACGGAGCGCGACAATGGCAAGCTGCTACTCCAGGAAATGGCTAACTACGCCGACTCGGCCGTATGCCGCCGCCGACAGTTGCTGCACTACTTCGGCGAGACGTTCGACAAAGACTGCGGCTTCTGCGACAATTGCCGCCACCCCAAAGAACGTTTCGAAGCCAAGGACGAAATGCTGATGGCCTTAAAAGCCGTGGTGCAAACCAACGAGCGGTTTGGCCTAGACCACATCGGTACGGTACTGATGGGCATGAAAAACGCCCACATAGAGAGCTACGGCCACAATAAGCTGCCCGTGTATGGTCAGGGTAAAGACCACGATGCGCAGTTTTGGCACTCCTTGTTGCGGCAAGCGCTGCTTAACGGCTTCTTACAGAAGGACATCGAGAGCTTTGGTGTTGTAAAAATTACAGCCAAAGGACTTGACTTTATCGAAAATCCTTACGCTATTAAGCTCACCAAAGACCACAACTACGAGGAAGAGGTGCAGCAGGAAGAAGAAAAAGAAGGGGAACAGCAGGCCGCCGGTCACGACGAGACGCTGTTTGACATGCTGAAAGCATTGCGGAAGAAGACTGCCCAGCAGAAAAACCTGCCGCCCTACGTGCTATTCCAGGACCCATCGTTGAAGGAGATGGCTACCACCTTCCCAACCAAGATGGACGACTTGGCCCACATTGGCGGGGTAGGCATGGGCAAAGCGCAGAAGTTTGGTGCGCCGTTCCTGGCCCTCATCAAGAAGTATGTAGAGGAAAACGATATTGAAACGGCTGCCGATGTGGTGGTGAAATCGGCCGTTAACAAGTCGAAAATCAAGATTTACATCATTCAGCAAATCGATAAAAAGATGGACCTGGAGGAAATTGCCGCCTCCAAGGGCCTCGATATGCGTGAGCTGATGGAGGAAATTGAGCACATCTGCTACTCCGGCACCAAGCTCAACCTCGACTACTATATTAATAATGTATTGGACGAGGAGCGTCAGGACGAGATTTACGACTACTTCATGCAGTCGAACACCGACAACATTGCCGTCGCACTAAAAGAACTCGGCACCGACGATTACACCGAGGAAGACCTGCGCTTGATGCGGATTAAGTTCTTGAGTGAGGTAGCCAACTAGGCTCACGGATTCTTTCGGATTAGACGGATGGGTCGGATTTTGTAGACGATTTCTGTAAAGACAAAAGGACTTGCCATATTGGCAAGTCCTTTTGTCTTTAAGAGAGTACGGTTGACAATCAGGAAAATCGTCTACAAAATCCGACCCATCCGTCTAATCCGAAAGAATCCGTGATTAGCAGTACTCCTCGAAAGCGCCTTGCAGGTTGTTGGCGATGCGCATCATGTCGTTGCCTTCGATGTGGTAGCGCTCAATCATGTGCACCAGCTCGCCATCTTTGAACAGGGCGATGCAGGGCGACGAGGGAGGGTAGGGTAACAGGTGCTCGCGCACTTTATTCACCGCGTCGGCTTCCATACCGGCAAATACAGTTACCAAACGGTCGGGCTTTTTATCGGCGCTGGCTACGGCTAGCTTCAGAGCAGGGCGGGCTTTGCCAGCGGCGCAACCACATACCGAGTTCACGGCCACCAGCACAGTGCCTTGGTCGGGATTGAGGGCGGCGTCTACTTCTTCGGGGGTCATCAGTTGCTCGAAGCCAGCCTCTACGAGGTCTTGGCGGATAGGAGCTACCATGTATTCAGGATACGTTGCCATTGCGTGAAATGGGCTAAATGAAATAAAATCAACGATTGACTCTCAGCAGAGTACCGCAAAAATACGGAAACTCCGCTATGCAAGAGACATTTGCTGTCACAACCACAAAGAAGACGCCACGGTTTACCAAACCTTGTTTTTCTGCGTAAACAAGAAAAAACTACAGCTCTCCTCCCGTATGAATCGCACGCAATTCACCGCTACCCTCACCCAATCGGAGCCACCAACCGGCCTTACCCCTTTGCTTGAAGCCCTGTGGTATGCCGGGCGCGATGAGTGGCACCGCGCCCACGCCATTGCGCAAGACCACGAGGATGACCCAACATACAACTGGCTCCACGCCTGCCTCCACCGCCAAGAAGGCGACCAGACAAACGCTGCCTATTGGTACCGTCGGGCTGGGCGACCAGTACATACGGGTTCGTTGCGGGCTGAGTGGGAGGAACTGGTACGCACACAACTGCCCCAATAACTGGCCTGGCTTTGCCCGCAAATTTGGTCTAGTAATTTTGTTCTGCCTCGAATAAATTATACTAATAAACGAATCTTCAGGCAGTTAGCGTAACGCTACACAATAGAAGTTATATTTATTCCGCGTTGGTACGGTCCGGCGGAAAAGTATGCGAAAGATAGTTGCGTTCACCTTTACCCTGTTGTGTGCCGGCGCGGCTCATGCACAGGTAGACACTGTACGAGCCACTACCCTCCCACCCGACCAACTGGCGGAGAAGCTCTACAATAGCGGTGTAGCCAAGTACAACCAGAAAAGCTACCGCGCCGCTCTCCTCGATTTTGACAAGGCCCTGGTTGCCAAGCCTGAGTTTGCCAAGGCGTATTACAACCGCGCCACCACGCACTACGAGCTGCAAGAGTATCAGCCCGCCGTGCAGGACTATGACCACGCCATTCAGTTGGAGCCTACCGGCACCTCCTATTTCGGTCGGGCGCAGGCCCGCGAGGCGCTGAAGCTACGCGACGAGGCCGAGCAGGACTATACGAAAGCCACCGAGCTACAAGCCGGCTACGCGCCCGCCTGGTACTACCGGGGCGCATTGCGCTTCGAAAAGGCTGATTACCAGGCCGCCCGCACCGATTTTGACCAAGCCATCAAGGCCGATCCTACCTACGCCTACGCCTACCATGATCGGGGTAGTACTCAGCGCCAGCTCGGAAATTATCCGGCTGCCATTCAGGACTACACCAAAGCTTTAGCGCTTCAGCCTGATTTGCTGCCAGCCTTGCTCAACCGCGCGGCGACCCGCCGCCGCGCTGGCGACTTGAAAAGCGCATTGGTTGATTATAATGAGTATCTGAATAAAAAAACGGATAACGCCGTGGCCTATTCCAACCGGGGTGCTACCCGCTACGAAGCCGGCGACTACCAAGGCGCTGCCGACGACTTCAGCAAGGCCGTGGCGTTGCAGGCCGACTATGCATTTGCCTGGAACAACCGTGCCGCCGCCTACCTCAAGCTGGAAGAGTATAAAAAGGCTGCGGCTGACGCCAACAAGGCCATTTCGCTGAATCCGCAATATGCCGAAGCCTACCTCAACCGTGGCCACGCCCGCGAAATGCTACGCGATGCCAGCGGCGCTTGCCAGGATTGGCGCAAGGCCGCTGAATTAGGCTTGGAAATTGGCAAGACATACGCAGCCAACTCGGGCTGCAACGGTGATTAATAAGTGAACGGCTGATTTTAGTGACGATGCAACAATCTTTACGCTTTCATGCACCTACTTCCGCAAACAGCTGGGGGAAACTGGCGCTGGCTTTTTGTGGCTTTCTATTCACGTTGACTACGCAAGCGCAAAGCGTGGAATTCAGTAAAGACCGTTTCGGAAATGATAGGGAAGGATTGAAGGCCGCCCAACGCGAGTTGAAGGAAGGCGACGAATGGTACGATATGGACCCTTCGCGCTACGAGCTAGCCCTGCCACACTACCTTGCTGCCCAGAAGTTCAACCCTGATAATGCCCAGCTCAACCTAAAAATCGGGGACTGCTACCTGCATTCAGGCTTCAAGCCGAAGGCACTGGCCTATTTGCAGAAGGCGTATAAGCTCAACCCTGATGTGGACCCGACCATTCACTACCTACTTGGGCGGGGCCTGCACCTGAATGCGCGTTGGCCGGAGGCCATTAAAGAATATAAAGCAGCTCAGCCCAATGCCAGTAGCAAGGACAAGGCAGCTTGGGCAGCAGATATTCAGAAGAAAATAAAAGAGTGCGAAAACGGGCAGCAATTCTTACGCAAGCCCGCACGCGTGTTTATTGATAATGCCGGCGCCGGCGTCAACTCCCCTTACCCCGACTACGGTCCGGTGATTTCGGCCGATGAATCGGTTATTCTGTTCACGTCGCGCCGCGCTACCTCTACAGGTGGCCAGAAGGACCCCGAAACAGGTGGTTTCTTCGAAGATATTTACCAAAGCACACGCCTACCCGATGGTCAATGGAGTCAGGCCATGAACCTGAGTGCACCTATTAATACCGATGGTCATGATGCAACCGTGGGACTTGCTCCCGATGGGCAGCGCCTGCTGGTATATGTAGAGGACAATGGTGGTGACCTACACGAAAGCGAGTTGCACGGTACCGAGTGGCGCAAGCCGCAAACGCTGGGCACGCGCATTAACAGCCGTGGGCACGAATCGTCGGCGGCCTACTCGCCCGATGGTCGCACGCTCTATTTCGTAACAGACAAGGAAGGCGGACTAGGTGGGCGCGATATTTACCGCATTCAGCCCGAAGGCCGTGGCCCCGCGCAAAATCTCGGCCCTAATATTAATACGCCCTACGGCGAAGAGGGCGTCTACCTACACCCCGATGGCAAGACCATGTACTTTTCCTCCGAGGGTCATAACTCGATGGGCGGCTACGACATCTTCAAATCGGTATACGAAAAAGGGCAGTGGAGCAAGCCCGAAAATCTGGGCTGGCCGATTAATACGCCCGACGATGACGTGTTTTTCGTAATTTCCGCTTCCGGGCGCCACGGTTACTACTCTTCTTTCCGGGAAGATGGACTAGGCTCCAAAGACATCTATCAAATTACATTTCTCGGCCCAGAAAAGGCACCTGTGCTTAACCAGGAGGACCAGCTGCTGGCTTCGCGGGCTCAGCCGGTAAAGGAAACGCTACTGGCCGCGGCCGTACCCATTGCCACAGCACAGGTTACCATTCTAAAAGGTACCGTAACGGATGATATGACTCACCAGCCTGTTGAGGCTACGATTGAGGTAGTAGATAACGTACTCAATCAGACCATTGCCGCCTTCCGGGCCAATGCGCAGTCGGGCCGCTACCTAGTGTCGTTGCCTTCGGGCGTGAACTACGGTATTGTGGTTCGCCAGGATGGCTACCTGTTCCATTCCGAAAACTTTGATGTGCCAGCTGGTGCTGCTTACGCTGAGGTCGTAAAAGATATTGCTCTCAAAAAGGCAGACCTTGGCGTGAAGGTGGTGCTGAATAATATTTTCTTCGATTTCAACAAAGCCACACTCCGTCCCGAAAGCACTGCGGAGCTGGAGCGTCTGCAAAAGTTGCTGGCCGAAGCCCCCACCCTCCACCTGGAAATATCCGGCCATACTGACAACGTAGGCAAAGCCGATTATAACCAGGACCTGAGCCAGCGTCGCGCCAAAGCCGTGGTAGACTACCTTACTCAACATGGTGTAGCTGCCACCCGCCTCACCGCCGCCGGCTACGGCGATACCCAGCCCGTAGCTCCTAATACAACGGATGCAGGCCGGCAGCTCAACCGGCGCACCGAATTTAAAATAACAGGAAAATAAAAAGGTGGGCCTGCTTAAGCAGGCCCACCTTTTTATTTCTTCAGTTTTCGTTGCGGATCTACATCATGCCATTGGCGCAGAATGTCCAATGTGAGTAGCCACAAGTCTTCGTAGGGAATAACCTCAATCTCTGAGAAGGCCTCGCCGGGCTGCGCTACTTCGCGCAAGCGCTCTAATAAGGATTGCCCTTTTTTAGTACTATTCTTCAAGCTGAAGTCTTCTTTTACCACTAACAACAGCATCCGCAGGAAAAGCTGGCTGCGTAGGGTAGCCGCATCACGCAGGTGACGCTGCTGGTACTTTCGTAGCCCCTCCAGTCGAGCAAGCAGCGCATCAGTTTCATGATTGCGCAGATAGTACAGAAACTGCAGAATTAGGATAGCAATGTTGTATCCCTGCTTATCTCGACTGAAATCAGGTACCGATTGTACAAACCGGGCGAAGTGCATAGCCCGTAAAGGCGAGCTTTCCGGAAAAACAAAGTGCAGATAGGCTTCAAACAAGTCCCAGCGCTGCTGAGCTGCTACTCGCTGTTTGCGGTAGTAAGGGTTTTTGTGTGCAGCAGCCAGCAACTCCCGCGCCTGGGAGTACTTTCCTGCGTGCATGGCCAGCAGGAAGTAGTGCTCCATGAAATAAAACCAGTTGCCCGAAGAATAGTGAATATCAAGCAAAAACTTCTCCGCCAGCTTCAACCCTTTATGCACCTGTCGGCTTCGCAGATGTGCATATACACTCATGAAATTATTAAACCGCTTATCAAAGCGCTTCTGATTGATCTTTCCCCGCTCCCATTGCCGGTTTACTTCGGCTGTATACTTGATGATGTTGTTGTAGTCACCGGTTAATTCGTACTCACTTATTTTACTGAAATACAATGAATTAAATGTATTAAAGCTTTTGGCTTTCTTATATAAACCTTCAAGCTCAGCTATATATCTGGACATTTTCTCTAATAGGACCCGGCGTGTTTGCACATTATGCGCCGATGACATCCTAATATCCCAGTAGATATGTTCTGCGAGTTCTTCTAAATCAGAAATTTCCTGAAGCCTCTTCAACTTCACCGAAATCGAAGCAAAACGCGTAGGCTGACGCCTATCTACATATAGCGTACGTAATGCCCGCGCACTGAGTATACTATATGTTGTAAACTCAGCCTCCACAGCAATACGCAAGCATTTGCGCATCATCTTCTCAGATAGCGTATACTCTCCCTCCAGCTTAAGAATATTTGCTTGGTGAAAAAGCTGAATACATTGCGTTTCGTAATTCCTAGAAACTGGAAAACGCGGATCGTTATGGTCAAGAAAGTATAGATTATTCAGTAATTTTTGCTGAACACGCGATTTGAGTTTACGATAGGAGGCGTAAGTGCTTTCTGTCGCATTACCATATAACTCCTTTATAATTCTTGAAGAGGTTGCTTCTGGTTCTTTTTCTAGCAAATAAACAAGAGCACTCTCCTTACTTCCCTTCCTATCTGCCAAGTTCAATAGAGGTGACATAGATATTTTTCTATCTGTCACAATTTTAACAAGATTATTCAAGTCATCCATTACAAAAACGCATCTTACGATGTATTATATAAGAAAAATAATACAATCAAGCAATATAAAACTAGTCACAATTAAATCAATTATAACCTTTCAAGCTAACTTAACCGTATCTTTTTTTACGAGGTTGTAATCTATATTCTATATATATCAATAATGTCACATTTTTGCGATTGCAAATCACGTCTTATTTAAGAAAAAAATATAAAAATCAATATTTCATATAAATAATGCAAAAAATACTAATAAAATAGCTAGTCCTAATAAGACTATACCCTTCCTTTATCAGGGGTGGAAATCGCTACAACTTTGTGTCGTTCAATTACTTGAGTCACACACAAAACAAAAAATAGCCATGTTCCAGCTCCTCGCTATCGCTCTTTTTCAGGTTGCTTCTTTCACTAGCATGACGTTTCATACTAGTGATAATTCATTGGTTAAATCAGAGAGCAGAATTACTGGCAGCGGTGGCTGGGGCAATAGCGATGTAGCACGCACTGGCAGCGGTGGCTGGGGCAATAGCGACGTAGCACGCACTGGCAGCGGTGGCTGGGGCAATAGCGACGTAGCACGCACTGGCAGCGGTGGCTGGGGCAATAGCGA
>NZ_JAGETX010000018.1:0-62320 GCF_017589435.1 Hymenobacter defluvii | reverse complement strand
ATTACAGTAACATAAAACGTGTTACATATTGCAAATAATAGCGACATAGCAATCTATAATAAATAAGAAACGGCTAAAAAAGCGGTTTTCAGCTCTATTTAAGCTGTTTCACAAAAATATAAGTGTAAAATAACATTGATACATGCTGTACTGTATCGCTGTGAGTCTCAAGTAAGATTGATCAGTATTACATTGAAACGATAGTGAAAGCGCATTACTATTACACCTAATAGCAGCGTAGGCCTTCTGATGTACATTAGACTCTATCACTCTAAGTCTTAATACACCCTTAAGTCTGAAACGGATTTAAAAACAGTTTTTGAAATCAGACGGAGTAGAAGCTATCATAAAAAGTGTGTGTAATTGGAGTTGGCCCCTGATGGTTGGTTAGGTAGGTTTCAACAGACAATGCAGATCACACTACCTGTATCTGAGGTGAGAAAAAGGAGTGTCAGGATAGTGTATCTCATACTTGTTGGAGGAGATACCAGAATCTTTTGACCTTTTATTGAGGACCCCTACCCTACCTTCTTGTTGCAATGTCTAGTATGTCACCAGATAGATAATAAGTCTGGGAGCCCAGCAGCTACGAACTGGTGCGTAGACTATTTTGGTTAGGCATTTGTAGAAGCGCTTGCATCCACGAACTGTAAGACCCTTGGCCATTGCTGGTATTCCGCTTCACTTGTAGATGGATGCTCCAAAGCAATTTGTAAGTCAACGCACGTAGACCAACGCATTAGTTGATATCTGAGCGTTGCGTAGTTTAAAATGCAAACCGAAAGAGCTGTCGTAAGAATGAAAGTGATGGCACGTCGCGAACATCTGTACGCAAATCTAGACTTGCTTTCTTATCAACAGACATTTCAATTTACTCTATACAATACATCAACATGAAAAAAACACTTCTACTCGGCGTGCTGCTTCTACTGCTGGCCGGGGGCTATTGGTACTACCGCAGTATGTCGTCGGGTCCACAGTATTCTCTCTTGAAAGCAGCCGCCGCAGCGCAGGCACACGACGTAGCGGCATTCGAGCAGTATGTGGATATAGAAAGCGTGGCGAGTGGCATTGTAGACCAAGTAACTACTCAGAGCACTACGCTGAAGTTATTGAATCCTGGTGGCGCGGCCTTCATGGGAAGCCTGCGTCTGCTAAAGCCGCAGTTGGCCGCAGCAGCGCGCAAGGAAGTGCAGCGCTACGTAGAAACAGGCTCCGTGGAAGCAGCCGTAGCAGCACAACCAAAGCGCGCTGTTAATGTATCGATACTGGGACTGGCAGGGAAAGTGGTAAGTCCCGACAGCAAGTTCAAGGACGTGAAATATGTGAAGGAAGAAGACAATGGGCAGGCCTTGGTAGGCTTGGAGTTCACGCAGCCGAAGTACGATACCACACTGGTCTTAGAACTGAAAATGCTCAAGCGCGATGACCATTGGCAGGTGAAGCAAGTGACAAATACTGGTGAACTGATACGCCATGTAGCACGGCTAGAAAAACAGCGAATGCTAGGCAAATAGCCCTAGCTGTCGACGTCAATAGAAGCAGAAAGGCCCGGTTGCATGTGCAACCGGGCCTTTCTGCTTCTATTGACCTTGAAATTACTTCATATCAAGGGTAAGCCTGAACAATATCTAATTTAAATATCTGAATGTCAATAACTTAAAATAAATACTGTTGGATTTGCTGTATAAAGTAGGGGCCAATTTGCGGGATGAAGAATAATGTGAGCACTACCCCATACAAAGCACCGTAGAAATGAGCATCATGGTTGATATTATCGCCCGACCGACGGCCCATATAGTAAGAATAACCGAGGTAGAGAAAGCCGAAAATGAAACCGGGAATGCTGAATGGAATCGGAAAAATGTGGATGCCGCCAATTGGCTGAAACAGGATACCGGAGAAGATAACGGACGCTACCCCACCCGATGCGCCCAAGCTGCGGTAGTCAGGGTCGCGGCGGTGGCGGAAGTAGGTAGGGATATCGGAAACGATGATGCCACCCAAGTACAGCAGCAGATAGCGCCACAGACTACCTTCAAAGCCAAAAATCTGTTCGAAGCTGCCTTGCACTAATTGACCAAAGGAAAAGAAGGCAAACATGTTAAAGAGCAGGTGCATCCAGTCGGCATGCAGGAAGCCAGAGGTGAGGAAGCGGTAGTACTCCTGGCGCTTGGCAACCAGAAAGGGGCTCAGAATCCATTTATTCAAGAAGGTCGGGTTCGACCAAGCATAAACAGAAATGATGGCCGTGAGCACGACCAGAATCAGGGTGATGTCCATAGAAAAGAGTGAAATCAGGGGGTAGGAAGACGGCTAGCTTTCACGCTCCATCAGTTGGAGCGCCAGCTGCCGGAGTGGCTCTTTGCGCGATGCGGCTACTTCTACCTGCTCTAGGTGCGCCAACGCCGCCTCGAAGTATTCATTGATGAGCGCCTCGGTCTGGGAACGAATGTGTAGCTCGTCGTATACGGCTGTCACGGCTTGCACCTTGCCCTCAGCATCGACAACGGGCTGCCCAATATACTGCTGCAATACGGCCTGCTGCGCGGCAGTAGCTTGCGCTTGAGCTGTGAGTAGCAAGAAGGTTTTCTTGTCAGATACGATGTCGCCCCCTACCCGCTTGCCGAAGGTAGCGGCATCGCCGTACACGTCCAGCAGGTCGTCGCGGAGTTGAAAGGCAATGCCAATGGCCGTTCCGAACTGCCGCAATTGGTCGGCTTCGGTGGCGGATGCGCCGCCGAGCAGGGCACCCAGCTCCAGCGCAAAGCCGAGCAGGACGGCCGTTTTCAGCCGGATCATATCGAGGTACTGCGCAATGCTTACCTCAGAGTCAGTTTCAAAATTCATGTCCCACTGCTGCCCCTCGCACACTTCGGCGGCCGTTTGGCTGAAGCGGCGCAACACGGTAGGTAGGAGCGCAGCTGGCACATCGAAAAACAGTTCGTAGGCCCGCACCAGCATCACGTCGCCGCTCAGAATGGCTACGTTGGGGTTCCACTTTTCGTGCACGGTAGCCTGGCCCCGGCGCAGGGGCGCCTGGTCCATCAGGTCGTCGTGCAGGAGTGTGAAGTTGTGGAATACTTCAGTGGCCAGCGCAGGCTTCAGAACGGGCGCTAGGTCGTCGGTGAAAAGCTGGGCACCGAGCAGCGTGAGCAGCGGCCGGATACGCTTGCCACCCAGGGCCATTATGTAGCGAATTGGCTCGTACAGCGACGTGGGTTGGTCGCCGTAGGATAAGAGGGCCAGTTGGTCGTTGATCGTGCGTGTAAGAGCAGAAATATCCACAGAAGGTAGAGGATGGAATGAGGTAGGCAAGGTACAACGGAAAGATGGGTAGGGCGACAGCATGGGTAGAACGAAAGAACGTCATGCTGAGCGGAGCCGAAACATCTATACCGTGAGTAAATCAATTACTACCAGTAGAGATGCTTCGGCTCCGCTCAGCATGACGTTCTCTAAGATGATACCCTCTTACCGGCGGCGCTTACCGCTGCTTTTGCCAGAGCTTTCCTTGCCGCCGCCGTGGCGGCTGCCTCCGCGGTTGCCACGCTTCTCGTCTTTCTCGCGACGCTTCACGGCATCGGGCCGGCCGTCTACCAACTCGAAGTCGATGGTCCGGTCGAGCAGGTTAGCGGCTTTCACCACCACTTGCAGCGGGTCGCCGAACTGAATGACGCGCTTGGTTTTCTTTCCTACCAAGCGGTAGTTGTCTTTGTCCAGCTCGAAGTAGTCGCCGGGAATGTCGCTGACGCGAACCATACCTTCGCACTTGTTTTCCTGGATTTCGACGTACACGCCCCACTCCGTTAGGCCCGATACCACACCGGTGAACTCGGCCCCAATTTCGTCGGCCATGTACTCTACCTGCTTGTACTTGATGCTGGCGCGCTCGGCCGTGGCGGCACGCTTCTCGCGCTCCGAGGAGTGTTTGCACTCCTCTTCCACCGGCTCCGCGGGCACGTTCTTACCACCTTCGAGGTAGTGCTCCAGCAAGCGGTGCACCATCATATCGGGGTAGCGACGGATGGGCGAGGTGAAGTGCGTGTAGTGCTCAAAGGCCAGGCCGAAGTGCCCGATAGGCTCGGTGCTGTAAATAGCCTTCGACATGGTGCGAATGGCCAACGTCTGGATGACGTTTTGCTCGGGCTTGCCCACTACCTCCTCCGACAAATCGTTTAGCTCGGTGCTGAGCTTTTTGGGATTGGTGAGGTCTAGCGTGTGGCCGAACTTCTGAGCAAACAGCGCGAAGTTTTGCAGACGGTCGGGATCGGGCGCTTCGTGAATGCGGTACACCATCGTCATGCGCGGCTTGCGGGCTTTGATCTTGAACACGAACTCGGCCACCTTCCGATTGGCGAGCAGCATGAACTCCTCAATCATCTTGTGGGCGTCCTTGCGCTCCTTCACGTACACGCCCACCGGCTTGCCGTTCTCATCCAGCCGGAACTTCACCTCCTGCGTCTCGAAGCTAATAGCACCTTTCTTGAAGCGCTGTTCGTTGAGCTTTTTGGCGATGTCGTTGAGCAGATTCACCTCAGTAGCGTAGTCGCCTTCCTTGGTTTCGATGCGCTCCTGGGCCTCTTCGTAAGCGAAGCGGCGGTCGGAGTGGATGATGGTTTTGCCGTACCAGGAATCGTAGAGCTTACCCTTTTCGTCCAGCTCAAACACCGCCGAGAAGGTCAGCTTGTCTTCATTGGGACGTAGCGAACAAAGGCCATTCGAGAGGCGCTCGGGTAGCATCGGAATCACGCGGTCGACTAGGTACACGGAGGTAGCCCGGAATTCGGCTTCCTTTTCCAGAGCCGTATCGGGGCGCACGTAGTGGGTCACGTCGGCAATGTGCACGCCTACTTCCCAGTGTCCGTTTTCCAGTTGGCGCAACGACAAAGCGTCGTCGAAATCCTTGGCATCGGCGGGGTCGATGGTGAAGGTAGTCACGTCGCGGAAGTCGCGGCGGCGCTTAATTTCCTTGGCTGAAATCACGTCTGGAATAGCTTCCGACTCAGCTTCCACCTCGGCAGGAAATTCAAACGGCAACCCGAACTCCGCCATGATGGCGTTGATCTCGGCTTCGTTCTCGCCAGCCTGGCCGAAGCTTCGTACCACCTCGCCTACGGGCTGGCGGCCGGGGTCCTCGGGCCACTCGGTAATCTTCACGAGCACCTTCTCGCCGTCGCGGGCTTCGTGCAGACCATCGGTCGGCACAAACACATCGAAGTAGAGCTTGCGGTAGTCAGGCTTCACGAAACCGAAACCGGCGTTCTGCGTCATCAGGCGACCTACTACGGTATCCTTCTCACGCTTCAGTATTTCTACTACGTCGCCTACCGGGCGGCCGTCGCGCTGACCGCGTAGACGCACACGTACCGTGTCGCCATCCATCGCAAACATAAGGCGGTCGGTGAACACGCGCACGTCCTCTTCCGACTCCTCACTCACCACAAAGGCAAATTTTTGGGTAGCCAGATCTACACGGCCGGTGATGTACTCGCCGGGACGCTCGGTTTCGGCGGCGCGCTCGGGACGGCGCTTCTTCTGGTGGCGCACATCACCAGCGTGGTCAAAACCAGCCTCGCGGCGGCGGTGAATCACGGGGTCTTTGCCGAACTCGGCTTCTACTGGTCGGCCTTTAGAAACTGAATCGTTGTCATCCTCCTCGGGCCTCGATTGCTCGGAGGTAGGTTTAGACTCCTCGTCCTGGCGTTGCTTGGTAGCAGCGTACTTCGATTTCTTATTGCCTTTGGCAGACTCGGGGGCAGACTCGGTGGAAGCCTCTACTTCGGGTGCAGTAGCGGGTACCGGCTCGGCCGACTCGGTGCCGTATAAGCGGTACTCATCATTGCCGACGAGCTCCAGTTGCCCCGTTTCGCGCAGGGTGCGCAGGTGACCGAAGAGCACCTCGCGCTGTTCCTTGGTAGTTACGCCGAGGCGGCGCGCCAGCTGGCGGTAGGGAATGAGGGCTTCGTTGGAAGTGAAAAATTCGCGGGCTACCTGGTTGATGGTAACTGATGCGGTGGGGGCACTCGTTTCTTGCGGAGTGCGGGCAGCTTTCGCGCGTGGGGCGCGGGGAGCGGCGGAATCGTCTTTTCTTTTCATTAGAAAATAGGAGCCGCCAGTGGTTGTCTTTTTCGCAGGCGGCGGTGTAAAATGGGACCGGGCGCAGGGGCGCCGCAGTCAGAGTAAAAAGTAAATTGGGTGGCGCTACGAGAAGCAACCATGCTACAGCTGATCAGCCAGGGTAGGAATAATACGGAATATATCGGCAAACAACTATGTGGGGTTGTCAGAACCACGGATTCGCTCTAATTTATCGGATTAATCGGATTTCGTAGACGGACTACCTCTGTGTCATTCCGAACGTAGTGAAGGATCTGAGTGAGCCGAACAGGTAGGTCGGCTTGTTCACAAAATCCGCGTAATCCGATAAATTAGAGCGAATCCGTAGTTCTGACAACTATACCTCGCGGCGGGCCACGGCAGCCCGGATGTCAGCGGGCTCGTCTTTGGGGATGGCTGCCAGCAGCGTGCGGGTGTAGTCGTTTTGCGGGTTGGCGTAGACTTCGGCCGCGGGGCCGCTTTCTACAATCTTCCCTTTGCTCATCACCAAGAGCCGGTCGCTCATGAAGCGGGCTACCGACAGGTCGTGGGTGATGAACAGGTAGGTAATGCCGAACTCGCGCTTGAGGTCGTTGAGTAAGTTGAGCACCTGGGCCTGCACCGATACGTCGAGAGCCGAAACGGATTCGTCGCAGATGATACACTTGGGTTGTAGCGCCAAAGCCCGCGCAATACAAATGCGCTGGCGCTGGCCGCCGCTGAACTCGTGGGGGTAGCGTAGGAAGTGGTCTTCGCGCAGCCCTACCGTGCGCAGCAGTTCCAGCACGCGTCCCTTCTGCTCGGCTTTGGTACCGCCTACCCCGTGTACCCGCATGGGTTCTAGGATGGCTTCGCCCACCGTCATGGTAGGGTTGAGCGCGGCATAAGGATCCTGAAACACCATCTGAAACTCGCGGCGGCGGCGGCGCAGCTCCCCGGTTGGGAGCGTAGCCAGATCCACTCCATCGAACAGAATACTGCCGCTGGTTGGTTCCACCAGACGCAACAGGGTTCTACCCAGCGTAGTCTTGCCACACCCCGATTCCCCTACTAGCCCTACCGTCTCGCCGGGATAAATATCAAAGCTGACATCATCCACCGCCCGCACAAATTCTGTGGTGCGTCGGAAAAAGCCTTTACGAATGGGAAAGTACACTTTCAGATTTTCGACCTGAAGAAGCGGGCCTTGGGTTGAGAGTGTGTCGGGGTTTGATGCTACTAGTGCCTGTTGCTCCAGAGCCGCCTCCGGTTTTTCCGACGTATCAATAGCCTTTGCTACGGTAGTAGCCGTTGCTTCAGGCACCAATTGCCCCGATTCCAGAGGTGCTGTTTCCAGATTCCCTATATCATTGGTGGAACGTGGAACGCTGTTATGTTCCACGGGGAACGTTTTGGTAAATTCAGTTTCGCTCTGAGGTAATACAGCGGTTTCGGTAGCAGGTAGTTGCGTATCGTCAGGTGAAGCAGAAAATAGGCTTCCGTCGGCGGTTTCCTGCATGAAATCGGCTACTACAGGAAGTTTTTTGCGCCCAATAGAAAGTTTTGGACGGCACGCCAGCAAGCCGCGGGTATAGGGGTGTTGCGGGTTAGTGAAAATATCGAGCACCCTACCCTGCTCCACTACCCTACCCCGGTACATCACCATGATGCGGTCGGCAATTTCGGCCACTACGCCCAAATCGTGCGTGATGAACAGGACGGCGGTGTTATGCTGCCGACGCAGGTCATCGATGAGTTGGAGCATGCGGGCCTGCACCGTCACGTCGAGGGCGGTGGTGGGCTCATCGGCAATGAGGATGGCGGGGTTGCAGGCCATGGCCATGGCAATCATCACGCGCTGCTTCTGGCCGCCGCTGATTTCGTGGGGGTAGCTACTGAATATTTTCTCCGGGCGCGGGAGCTGCGCCATCGTGAACAGCTCCACGGTGCGGGCCGCAGCTTCCTTCTCGGTGAGGGTGGTGTGCAGCCGCAGAGCCTCTACCACCTGGCTGCCGCAGGTATACACCGGGTTCAGGGACGTCATCGGCTCCTGAAAAATCATGGAAATGTCGTTGCCGCGGACTTGCTGTAGCTGCTTATCGCTGAGCCGGAGCAGGTCTACCTCACCCAAAGCCGGCGACTGAAATATGGCCGTGCCGCTGCTGATTTTGCCGGGCGGCAGCGGAATCAGCCCCATCAGTGCCAGCGACGTTACGGACTTGCCCGACCCCGATTCGCCTACAATGGCCAGCGTTTCACCCCGGTGCAGATCGAACGAGATATCTGCCACGGCCCGCGTATCGCCCCGGTGCGAGTGGAAATCGATGGTCAGATTGCGAACGGAAAGCAAAGGCTCAGACACAGAACAGCGGGTAAAAGAATAGAAGGGACGCAAGTAAAGATAAAGAGCCGCGCCGTAGCAAGAAGTACGCCCTTTGCGTATGTGAGGTAAATTGTCATGCTGAGCGCAGCGGAGCGGAGTCGAAGCATCTCGCTCGCCTCGTTGCGTTAGTTACCCAATGTTAGCAGCGAGATGCTTCGACTCCGCTGCGCTCAGCTGACGTCTCCCTTTGACTGAAATCAACACCCAACCACTATTCCCCTACCCTATGCAACATCGCACCCTTGGCAAAACCGGCTTCTCCATCTCCGAAATTAGCCTAGGCACCTGGCAGGTAGGCGGCCGCTGGGGCGAGCCGTTCAGCCACGAAAACGCCGATGCCATTCTAAATGCCGCTGTAGATGGCGGTATCAACTTCATTGACACGGCTGACGTGTACGGCGACGGTGAGAGCGAAAAAGCGGTAGGTCGCCTCGTGCGCAACCGCCAGGAACGCATTTACGTGGCTACCAAGTGCGGCCGACAATTGCAGCCGCACACCAACGAGGCGTATCAAACCAAAGCCCTGCGGCAGTTTGTGGAAAACAGCCTGCGCAACATGCAATTGGAAGCGCTGGATCTCATTCAGCTCCATTGCCCACCAACCGACGTGTACTACCGTCCCGAGATTTTTGAGTTGTTTGATCGACTCAAGGAAGAAGGCAAGATTCTGAACATGGGCGTGAGCGTAGAGCGCGTGGAAGAAGGCTTGAAAGCGCTTAGCTTCCCAAATGTGACCACCATTCAGCTCATCTTCAATATGTTCCGGCAGCGCCCCACGGAGCTATTGTTTACCGAAGCCAAGCGCCACGATGTGGGCTTGATTGTGCGCGTGCCGCTGGCCAGCGGCTTGCTCACGGGCAAATTCACGCCTCAAACCACCTTCGCACCCGACGACCACCGCCAGTTCAACCGCCACGGCGAGGCGTTCGACAAAGGCGAAACCTTCTCTGGTGTGGACTACGAAACGGGCCTCGCTGCTGTGGAGGAGCTAAAAAAGCTATTTCCTGATCAACCCAACCTCGCTCCTATCGCGCTTCGCTGGGTGCTCATGTTTGACGAAGTAAGCTGTGTGATTCCCGGTGCTTCCAAGTCAGAACAGCTCACGTCTAATCTACAAGCCGCTGACCTACCAGCCCTTACAGATGATCAGATGCAGGCCGTACGCGCCGTATACGACCAGAAAATTCGCCCGCAAGTGCATCAAGTGTGGTAAAATCAATCGCACAGTAGACCGTCATTCCAAGCTGGTCGAGGAATCTCGCGCGCTGACAAAAGATAGTATCCTACCTCAGCACGCGAGATTTCTCGACCAGCTTGAAATGACGGTCTTTTTACGCTTTGTTTGTCAAACAAGCTCTTTTAAAGCAACAACGCCCGCGGTAGATGCTACCGCGGGCGTTGTTGTATAAGGCAAAATTTAGCGTTTAAACCACCTCCGAGGCTTCGGCTGGGTCACGGTGGATGGGTTGCACTGGATGCGCTTCGGGCGTGTGCTCAGCGAAAAAACGGCCCTGAAAAATCAGAATCAACACCACACCAACGAAGATGGCAGAATCGGCAATGTTGAAAATGGGCCACAGCGAGAGGTGCATGCCGCCCACCAGGGGCCACGACTCGGGCAGGAAACCCTCGTAGATGTCCACGTAAATCATGTCGATTACCTGGCCGTGCAGCCAGGGGGTAGGCGCGTTGAAAGGTGCATTATCATACACCACGCCGTAGAAAATCGAGTCAACCAGGTTGCCGATGGCGCCGCCTAGAATAAGGCCACCACAGGCCAACAGGCCGGATGCCGCACCGAGACGCCAGTACTTCTTAATCAGGTAGATAATGAAGCCTACGGCCACAATACGGAAGCTAGTGAGCAGCACCTTACCGTAGGGCGGTGGCAGCTCTACCCCGAAGGCCATACCCGGATTCAGCGTGTAGTGTAGCTTCAGCCAGTCGCCTATGAGTGGGATTTCGCCGGGCATACCGGGTTGCATGTAGGTGTGCACGGCCCACTTTGAGAGCTGATCGACGAGGATGACCAGCAGGGCCACCAGGTAGTATTTCCAATACTTCATAGAGTACAAAGAGACGCTGAATTTTTGACTTTGCTGCACGGCTGTCCTACCGTAGCTTCCGGGTAACAGTATATAAATTTCGGGCCGTTTGTGCCTTCTTGAACCAGAACCGGGAGGATTTGGACGGTTACATACGCCCTACCCCACCATTTGGACGCCGTTGTGCCTACCGACTTTTTTGTAGGAGCCGGTAGGCACTTCAGCTTTAGAAGCTGTTTGCGTTGCTAAGCGCACAGTGTAGAGACGCATATTTGCGTCTCGTCGTCTGCGCCCCGTGGCCAATGTCGTTCAACGACGAGACGCAAATATGCGTCTCTACACCGTTCAGATGGTCCAGAAGGCCCATTTTAGCCGTTTGCGACTTCCAGCCGCACGGGCACCGAATAATCGTCAAATTCCAGCACCGAGCCACCGTTTACATCGGCCGCAAAGTCCAGAGCCACGGCCTGCACTTCGGTGCGGATGTAGTCGCCAAACGACTGCACGGCGGCCGTCAGATCGGGCTGGTCGGCGCCGAGCGTCACCCGGATTTTATCCTGCACCTCCAGGCCCGAGTCTTTGCGCAGGTTTTGCAGGCGGTTCACTAGCTCGCGGGCCACGCCTTCTTGGCGCAGCTCATCGGTTAGGGTCACGTCGAGGGCCACAGTCAGCGGTCCGTCGGTGGCTACCAGCCAGCCGGGCAGGTCCTGGGTGCGGATTTCCACATCGTCGGGCGTGAGGGTATAGGCTTCGCCGTCAATTTCTACGGGTAGGGAACCGGTCTTTTCTAACTGGCTGATTTCCTCGGCCGTCATCTGCTGAATGCGGGCGCCTACTACCTTCAGCTTCGGGCCATATTGCTGACCTAGGCGCTTGAAATTAGGCTTCACCGACTTCACCAGCACGCCGCTCGTGTCGTCCAAGAACTCCACGTGCTTCACGTTCACCTCGGCGCAAATCAGGTCTTCTACCTTGCCTACCTGCTCGCGCGTTGTTTCGTTGAGCACCGGCACCAAGATGCGCTGCAAGGGCTGGCGCACTTTTAGTACCGACTTCTTCCGCATGGAGTGCGTGAGCGACGAAATGCGCTGAGCCAGCTCCATGCGTTCCTCTAAAGCCGTGTCAATCAGCTCCGTTTGAGCGGCTTGCAGCAGCGTCAGGTGCACCGATTCGGGCTTCCCCCCTACCTGCGCATTGGTCAGGTTTTGGAAGAGCCACTCGGCGAAGAACGGCGCGATGGGGGCCATTAACTGCCCCACGGCGTAGAGGCATTCGTAGAGCGTATCGAAGGCGGCACGCTTGTCGGCGGTCAGTTCGCCTTTCCAGAAGCGGCGGCGCGAGAGACGCACGTACCAGTTCGAGAGCTGATCGGTCACGAAATCCTGCACAGCGCGGGCGGCTTTCGTGGGGTCGTAGCTGTCGTAGTGGCCGCCTACCTCCCGCACCAAAGATTGCAGCTTGCTCAGTACCCAGCGGTCCAGCTCGGTACGCTCGGCAGTGGGCACGGCCTGCTCAGCAGAGTAGGTATACTGGTCGAGGTTGGCGTAGAGCGAGAAGAACGAGTAGGTGTTGAACAGCGTGCCGAAGAAGCGGCGCTGCACCTCCGTCACGCCGGCCGGGTCAAACTTGAGGTTGTCCCACGGTGGCGCGTTCACGATCATGTACCAGCGGGTGGCATCCGGTCCAAACTGGCCTATGGTCGCAAACGGGTCCACGGCGTTGCCGAGGCGCTTGCTCATCTTGTTGCCGTTCTTGTCCAGCACCAAGCCATTGGCCATCACGTTCTTGTAAGCCACAGAGTCTTCCAGCATCACGGCCAGCGCGTGCAGGGTGAAGAACCAGCCGCGGGTCTGGTCCACGCCTTCGGCAATGAAATCGGCGGGGAAATTCTTCTGGAATTTCTCCTGGTTTTCGAAAGGGTAGTGCCACTGTGCGTAGGGCATAGCGCCCGAGTCAAACCACACGTCAATGAGGTCCGTCTCGCGGTACATGGGTAGCCCGCTGGGCGAAACCAGGAAGATATCGTCCACGTATGGCCTGTGCAGGTCGATTTTCTCTGCGTCTTGCAACGGGTTGTGCGTCATCACTTCAGCCGCTACGGCCTTGTCAATTTCGGCGCTTAGCTGGGCAATGCTGCCGATGCAGATTTCCTCCGTGCCGTCCTGGGTGCGCCAGATGGGTAGGGGCGTGCCCCAGTAGCGCGAGCGGCTCAGGTTCCAGTCCACCAGGTTTTCCAGCCAGTTGCCGAAGCGGCCGGTGCCGGTGCTTTCAGGCTTCCAGTTGATGGTTTTGTTTAGCTCGATGAGGCGGTCCTTCACGGCCGTGGTCTTGATAAACCACGAATCCAGGGGGTAGTAAAGTACCGGCTTGTCGGTGCGCCAGCAGTGCGGGTAGGTGTGCTCGTACTTCTCTACTTTGAACGCCCGGCCGCGCTCCTTCAACCGTACGCTGATGTCTACGTCCAGCGTGCGGTAGTCGGCGGCTGATTCATCGTGACCGTCGTAGTTTTTCACCCAACGGCCACCGAATTCGCCCATTTGCTGCACGTAGCGGCCGGTGCGGTCTACAATGGGACCGAGCTTGCCCTGGTCGTCGGCTACCAGCAGGGCCGGCACGTCGTTCTGCTGGGCTACTTTAAAGTCATCCGCGCCGAAGGTGGGCGAGATGTGCACGATGCCGGTACCGTCCTCCGTTGTCACGAAGTCGCCGGGAATCACGCGGAAGGCTTTTTCCTCGCTTTCGAAGGCCGGGAAACCAGCTTCGTGGCCAAACAGACGCTCGTAGTGAATGCCTACCAGCTCAGCACCGCTGAACTCGCCTACCTGACGCCACCGCAGCACTTTGTCACCGGCTTTGTAGTCTTCCAGCGACGCCTGCGCGCCTTTTTCCGTGAAGTAGCGGTTCACCAATACCTTAGCCAACACCACTAACTGCGGCTCAAACGTATAGGGGTTGAAAGTGCGCACTACCGCGTAGCGGATGTTCTTACCCACCGCCAAACCCGTGTTGGCTGGCAGCGTCCACGGCGTGGTCGTCCAAGCCATGATGAACACCGGCAGGCCATCAGCCAACGCAAATAGCTTCTCCGATTGCTCATCGCGCTTTACCTCAAACTCGGCCACAATGGTCGTGTCCTTCACGTCGCGGTAGGTGCCGGGCTGGTTCAGCTCGTGCGACGACAAGCCGGTACCAGCCGCCGGGGAGTAGGGCTGAATGGTGTAGCCTTTGTAGAGCAAGCCCTTGTCGTAGAGCTTCTTGAGCAGGGCCCAGCAGCTCTCGATGTACTCCGGCTCGAAGGTGATGTAGGGGTCGTTGAGGTCCACCCAGTAGCCCATCTTCTCCGTCAGGTCGTCCCACTGGGCTTTAAAGCGCATCACGGTTTCGCGGCAGCGCTGGTTGTAGTCCTCAATGCTGATTTTCTTCCCAATATCCTCCTTCGTGATGCCCAGCTCCTTTTCTACCTGTAGCTCAATGGGTAGGCCGTGGGTATCCCAGCCGCCTTTGCGCGGCACCTGCTTGCCTAACATGGTGTGGTAGCGGCAGAAAATATCCTTCACGGTGCGCGCCATCACGTGGTGAATGCCGGGGGCACCGTTAGCCGACGGTGGGCCTTCGTAGAACACGTAGGTGGGCTGCCCTTCGCGGCTGCTCACGCTCTTTTCGAAGATGCCGTTCTGCTTCCACCAGGCCAGGATATCGGTACCGACCTGAGCGTAGTTGAGCGGCTGTTTAAATTCGGGGTAGTTCATATATGCGTTGTGGGGAGCGTATGCAAAACTGTCATCCTGAGCTTGCGAAGGACCTTCTCACGATAGATTGTAACTATCTGACGTGTGGTCGTTCTAGCGTGAGAAGGTCCTTCGCAGGCTCAGGATGACAACTACTTTTAAGGGGTTAACTGTTCAACCGTTTCACCTGCATCTTATCCAGGTTCAATTCCACGTCGTCGTCTTCCTCGTGGTATTGGTCGTCGTAGTGGCGTAGGCCAGAGCGGTCAATTTCCTCGTCTACCCCGTGCTCGAAAGTAACCAGCAGGGAGGGTAGCAAAATCAGGTTGGAGAAGTTGGTAATTAGAAGACTAGCCGACATTAGTAGGCCCAGGGCCTTGGTGCCGCCAAACTCGCTGAAGGCAAACACCGCAAAGCCCAGAAACAGCGTAATGCTGGTGTAAATCATGCTAGTACCAGCCTCGCGCAGGGTAGTGCTGATAGCAGCGCGCACGTGGCGGCCGTTGGAAGCCAGTTCCTGCCGGAACTTGGCCAGCAGGTGAATGGAATTATCGCCATCAATGCCCAGCGCAATGCTGAAAATGAGGGCCGTGCTGGGTTTCAAGGGAATGCCAAACAGGCCCATCAGCCCACCCGTGAGCACCAGCGTAACGAGGTTAGGTAGGAGCGTGAAGAACACCGCTCGCACCGAACGAAACAGTAGCAACACCACCAGTCCTACCAGCCCAAAGGCCCACGCCAGGCTTTCTTTGAGGGTATTGATGAGGTATTCGTTGCCCTTGGTGAAGATGATGGTAGTGCCCGTCATTCTCACATCCATGCCCGTACCATTGAAGATTTCCCGGATCTGGGGCTGAATCTTATTGGCAAGCAGCGTATCGAGGTTGCGGGAGCCGATGTCGGCCACCTTCAGCGAAATGCGCGCCTGCTGGCTCGAATCGTCCACGAAAGAGCGCAGCAACTTGCTGTTCATGGGGCCGCCGTTTCCCTGCGAGCGGGCCAGATAGCTCAGAATAAAGTTCTTTTCCGAGTTGTCGGGGAGGCGGTAGTAGTCGGGCTCGCCGTTGTAGAACGTTTGGGTAGCAGCCTTCAGGAAGGTGACGATGCTGACGGGGGCCGTTAGCTCGGGCTGGGTGCGCAGGAAGTTCTCCAGCCGGTCGATGCGCTCCAGGTTTTTCAGCTTCAGAATGCCCTTTTTCTTGCCCGTATCCACCACAATTTCCAGGGGCATGATGCCATTGAAGTGCTGCTCGAAGAAGCTCAGATCGGCATTCACCGACGAATCTTTGGGCAGGTCGTCTACCATGTAGGAAATGGCCTTCACACGCGTAATGCTCAGCGCCGACAGCCCTACCAGCGCCAGGGCCAGAATGTATACCGTGCCGCGCCGCTCCAGTACCAGGTGCTCAAAGAACTCCAGCAGCTTGGTCAGCGGCTTGGCGTCTAGGTGCTCCAGCTGCTTGGGGGTAGGCGGCGGCAGGTAGGTGAAGATGGCCGGAATCATGATAAACGAGATGACGAAGGCGGCGAAAATGTTGATGGTCGCCACCAGCCCGAACTCGTAGAGAATGGCAATGTTGGTGAAGCAAAACACGAAAAAGCCGATGGCCGTGGTCGTGTTGTTCATGAGCGTTACGAGCCCAATTTTGCGCACTACGCGCGTCATAGCAAGCACCTGGTTGCCGGATTTGCGGTAGTCGTAGTGGTAGCGCGAGAGCAGGTAGGTGCAGTTGGGGATGCCAATTACGATGAGAATGCTCGGAATCAGGCCCGTGAGCAGGCTGATTTTGAAGCCCAGCAACACCATCGAGCCAATGCACCACACCACCACAATCAGCACAATAAGCAGCGGAAACACCACGGCCGCCCACGAGCGGAAGAACATCAGCAGGGTAGCGCCCATGATGAGCACCGTCAGCAGCACGAAAAACTTCATCTCGCCGGCTACCTTGCTCGTCATGGTAGACCGCACGTAGGGTAGGCCGGCGTAGTGCAGCCGAATGCCGGTTTTCTTGCTGAAACGTTCGGCGTGGCCCAGAATCTTATCCATCACAGCCTGGCGGCGGCTGGAGTTCAGGTACTTCGGGTCCATCGTCAGGGCCAGCAGGGTAGCCCCGGTGCGCGGCGAAATCAGCTGGCCTTTGTAGAATTCCTGCTGGTTCACGATCTGCATCAGCGAGTCTAGCTGGGCCTGCGTCTGCGGAAACGTGCGGAAGATGGGCACCGCCTGGAACTGCCGGTTGGCCGTATCCTTATCCAGCCGAATGAGCTTGGTGATGCTCAGCACACCACTCACGCCCTGCACTTTACCTAGGGTATCGGTGAGGGTGCGCAACTCGTTGAAGTTGCCGAGCCGGTAGATACTGCTATCCTGCAAGCCCAGCACCAGCACGTTGCCATCTTCCCCAAACTGCTTTTTGAAGCGTTGGAAATACACCATGTCCGGGTCATCGGGCCGGACCACCTGGGCAAAGTCGTAGGTCATTTCTACGTCTTTGGCTTTCCAGGCCATAAACACCGTAATAGCCGCCAGCAGCAGAAGTAGCAGCCGCCGGTTCTTGATGATGAATAAGGCGAGTTTACTCCACATAGGCTGCTAAAATGGAGCAAAGGTACGCAAAGCGGGGCAGCTAGTCTACGGCGTCGAAAAATGCACTAAAGCAACGGCAATGGCGTTTATAAAAAAAATGTAGGTACATACATAAAATTATATTTTAAATATAGCGACCTTTACCATTACGCTATACAGGTATAATACAATATAGTATCGCATTTTTGCTGTATAAACGCATTTTAATATGGTATCATTACCATTGTTTTTCTCGCCTGATGATTTTGTTTCAAGCTCCGGAAGTCTTACTTACTTACCATCGTAAGACGGATATGTTGCAACTCACGTATAGTGCCACTAGCCTCTCTATGTCGTTTGGACAGGCTTATCAGCTGGCATTGGATGAGATGTTGCGTAAAAACGTGGGTAAGCTTCTGTTGGATCTCAAGCGCAACGCCCCACCAGCCGACGACGAAGAGTATCTGCTGGAGCCATTGGCCCGCACCTTTCCCCCTACCCTCGACCGGCCGGTGTACATTGCCGCTGTGTTGTCTGAGGGACAGTATCAACACCAGATCGGCAGCTACCTGATGGGCAACACCAGCCTGACGCCCGCACAGGTGGAGTTCAACTATTTCACCTCCCGCCACGAAGCCAGCGCCTGGCTGAGTGATAATTGATGGTCTTACTCTTTCTGAAAACAAGAACGGCCCCGAGCAATCGGGGCCGTTCTTGTTTTCAGAAAGAGTAAGACCATACCTACAGCTTCTCGAAAATTCGGGCGAAGCTTACGGCCTGGCCAATGTAGGCGCGCAACTCCGAGATGGGCATGCGGGTCTGCTCGCGCGAGTCGCGGTGGCGGACGGTTACGGTGTCGTCTTCCAACGTTTGGCCATCTACCACAATGCAGAACGGTGTGCCGATGAGGTCCTGGCGGGTGTAGCGCTTGCCAATGGCATCGCGCTCCTCCATAATTACGGGGAAGTCGAAACGTAGGCTGTTGAAGATTTCCTCGGCCTTCTCGGGCATTCCATCCTTTTTCACCAGCGGGAAAATGGCCGCTTTGATGGGGGCCAGCGCCGGGTGCAGCTTCAGGAAGGTGCGGGTTTTGGTTTGCTCCTTCTCGCCTTCGCCTTCAATGATGGTTTCTTCCTGGTAGGCCTGGCACAGGGTAGCCAGGAACAGGCGGTCGGCGCCTACCGAGGTTTCTACTACGTAGGGCACGTAGTTGCCGTAGGGCTTGCCGGTCTCGGGGTTCACGTCGTTGTCGAAGTACTGCTGCTTCTTGCGGCTCAATTCCTGGTGCTGGGTCAGGTCGAAATCGGAGCGGGAGTGGATGCCTTCGATTTCTTTGAAGCCGAAGGGAAATTCGTACTCGATATCCACGGCAGCTTTGGCGTAGTGCGCCAGCTTGTCGTGGTCGTGGAAGCGCAGCTTCTCGGGCGCCAAGCCCACGGCCTCGTGGAAACGGCGACGGGCAGCCTTCCAGGTGTTGTACCACTCACCTTCGGTGCCAGGGCGCACAAAGAATTGCATTTCCATCTGCTCGAACTCCCGCATGCGGAAGATAAACTGGCGGGCCACAATTTCGTTGCGGAAGGCCTTGCCAATCTGAGCAATACCAAACGGCACCTTCTGCCGCGCCGATTTCTGCACGTTCAGGAAGTTCACGAAGATACCCTGTGCGGTTTCGGGGCGCAGGTAAATCTGGGCGGCGTCGCCTTCCACGGCCGAGCCCTGGGTGGAGTACATCAGGTTGAACTGGCGCACGTCGGTCCAGTTGCAGGTGCCAGAGATGGGGCACACAATCTTTTCCGAGACAATCAGCTCCTTCACGGCGGCCAAGTCGTTGTCGGTAAGCAGGCGGCCGAGGGTAGCGAGCAGGTCGGCGGCTCGGTCTTGCTGACCGGCGGCCTCGTACTCGGCGGCTTTGTCTTCCACCAGCACGTCGGCGCGGTAGCGCTTCTTGCTGTCAAGGTTATCCACCAAGGGGTCGTTGAAACCAGCCACGTGGCCAGAGGCAACCCAGGTTTGGGGCGCCATGAAGATAGCCGCATCGATGCCGACCACGTTCTGGTGCAGCTGCGTCATAGCCTGCCACCAGAGGCGCTTGAGGTTGTTTTTCAGCTCCACGCCGTTGGGGCCGTAGTCGTACACGGCGGCCAGGCCGTCGTAGATTTCACTGGACGGGAACACGAACCCGTATTCCTTGGCGTGGCTGACAATATCTTTCAGCTGGGTATTCTCGATGGAGGATTTCTGCGGGGCGTTGCTCATAGCTGCAAAAGTATCACGGATTAGCGTGGATTTTAACGGATTTCACGGATTTTGTGGCGACTCAATGGCGTGGAGCTGTGCGCCGTGCCGTCTAGTAGCTGGCCTCTGGCCTACTCACTCGGATAACTTTTTCCCGAATATCGCCATTGGCGCGGACGACCGCAGGCCAGAGGCCTTGCTACTAGACGGCACGGGACACAACCTCGCGCCATCGTTCAGTCCTTGCTCATCTCTACCCTATTTAATCTCCCAGTTCTTTAGCCTCTCAGATTACCCATAAGTTACCGATTCGGCAATTCCAGTAACAATTTCATAATCTTGCTACCCTTTGGGGTACCTGTACCTTTGACTGCTGAAATCTGATTTCTCACCAACTACCCTCTTATGTTCGGCTTAGAGCCTCACGTGCTACTACTGCTGCTAGTTTGTTTGCTGGCAGCCTGCGCGTTCGAATTCGTTAACGGTTTCCACGACACAGCTAATGCCGTGGCTACCGTCATCTACACCAACACCCTGCGCCCGTGGGTGGCCGTGGTATGGTCGGCATTCTGGAATTTCATCGGCGTATTTTCCGGTGGTATTGGCGTTGCGATGGGTATTATCTACCTATTGCCCGTCGAAAGCTTAGTTGATCAGAATGTGTACCACGGCATTGCCATGGTAGGCGCCCTCATTCTGGCTGCCATTATCTGGAACGTGGGCACATGGTACTACGGCCTACCCTCGTCGTCGTCGCACGCCCTCATTGGGTCCATCCTAGGGGTAGGCATTGCGTTCAGCCTGATTTCGGGTGGTAATGGCTCCGGCGTGAACTGGGGCAAAGCCGGCGAGGCAGGCCTTGCCCTACTGGTAGGGCCGCTGTTCGGCTTCACGCTCACTATTTTGCTGATGTATATGCTCAAGCGCTTTGTGAAGAGCAAAACCATCTTCAAAGAGCCACACAAGCGCAAGCCCCCACCCCTCTGGATTCGTCTGACATTGGTAACCACTTGTACGCTGGTGAGCTTTTTCCACGGCTCCAACGACGGTCAGAAAGGCGTGGGCCTGATTATGCTGATCCTGATTGGCATTGTGCCTACCTACTTCGCCATCGACCAAACCTTGAACCCGCTCGACATGCGCGAGTCGTTGCAGCGGGTGGAGATGGTGATGAACAAAGTAAACCCGCAGGAACTGAGTGCCGATAATCGCCAGAATCTGCTGGAAGTGAAGTCCCAGACCGCTACCCTCGACAGCATCTTCAGCGGCAAAACCGACGTGTCGCAGCTTCCCCAGGCCGAGCGGTTCCGCATTCGCAAGGCTATTCTGCTCACCTATAGCAGCGCTAAGAAAATCATTGGCAGCGATAAGGTGAGCCTAAGCACCAATGACCGCAACACCTACGAAGCCGCCATCACCGATATGCGCCGCTTCACGGATTACGCCCCGTGGTGGGTGCTCCTCATGGTGTCCCTATCCCTGGGTATTGGCACGATGGTAGGCTGGGAGCGCATCGTGAAAACGATTGGTGAGCGAATTGGCAAGGAGCACCTAACGTATGCCCAAGGCGCTTCCTCGGAGCTGGTAGCAGCGGCTATGATTGGTGGCTCTACCTGGTTGAGCTTGCCATCCTCTACTACCCACGTATTATCGTCGGCCATTGCAGGTAGCATGGTGGCCAACCGCGGCGTGAAGAACCTGAACCCGCAGATGATTCGCAGCATTGCCTTGGCCTGGATACTCACGCTGCCTGTAACCATGTTCCTGGCTGGCAGTTTGTTTCTGCTATTCCGAGCGCTGATTTAGAGTAGCTGCTAGCTTCTTTTTGGGCTGAGAAGACAAAAGCCGCTCCCATTGTGGGAGCGGCTTTTGCGTTGTTAACAGTTGTGTTGATAACGTGGTTGCTAACACGCTTAGATTAGCAAAACGAGATCAATTCACTAGAAAACCAATGAGTTATCCACTTATCCACACTATTTTAGTCTGATTTTGTGGATAACTCCAGTTTTAGGCCGGCCATTGTACCTCCATATCGTCGTCTATGAACACACCGAAGTTGACAAATTGCAGTTCGCCTTCGTCGAAATACAGGTCAATCATCTGGTCTTCATAGGAAAGACGCATCTCACCGGTATCCATTTTTTCCACTTCTGGGTCTTCCACGTTGTTGCGGCGCATCAGGTCCTGAATCTCCTCCACCGACTTGCCGTGGATAGACTCGCCGAACAGGCGCATAGCGGGGTAGTCTGTTTCGATGCAGCTCAGGCGGTAGTCGTCCTCGCGGTCGAAGTACAGGGAGTAGCCTTCGTCGAGGTAGTTCCAGGCTTGGTGCTCAAACTCGTCGTCGTCATCCGACTCTTCAATTTCCTCGGGCTCGCCCATCAGCTGACGCACCTCGTCGCGGGTGGCGCCAAACTTCAAAGGGCCCATGCCGGTGCCTAGGATGATTTCGTGTTCTTCCAACGTATCGTCGGGGGTATTAGGGGTCGTTTGCATAGGGGTAGGGGTTTGGTGAAGGAGAGTAAAGGTAGGAGTTCAGTTGCCGGTTGGCCGTTGAGAGTTATCAGTACGCTGATTTTATCCACACTGACAACTCATTTTCCGTAGCGCTGTTCGAAGTCGGCTTTCTGCTCTTGGTAGAGAGGGTAGGCCCGAGCCGCATCCCACTTCTCTTTGAAGATGCGGGCGGCCTCGGCTTTGGTAGGGTCTTCGGGGGCTCGGGGTAGCTCGGCCCGGCCGTGGGCGCCACTCTGGCCTTTTTTGTCGTCCGGCACGGGACCGTCGTACTTCTTGCCGCCACGGTGGTTGGCATAGCGCCGGGCGCGGGTGTAGCCCATCTGCAAAAACTTGCGGGCCATATCGGCACCCACAAAGTCCTCATCGCGCAAATACGCCTCAAACAGCGCGTAAATCTTCTCCGACGACTCCTGGGCCACCTCGGGTGTACGGAAGCGCCAGTGAGGCAGAATCTCCGACTTATAGGGCTCTACCAGCAGTACACCCTGCTCGCCCTTGCCCACCCGGTACAGTTCCGGGTGTTGGCGGAAGTCGGTATGGTGGAAATCCAGGTTATAGTCGAAGGGCATGGCAGGCGAAGTTCAGAGAAGTTTATACGCTGAAAACCGACGAGCGGCCATTTAACCTACTTATCCACCACCCTGCGGCTAAATCGTGGATAACTGCCGCTCAACGCCCCCCGTGTGCGAAGCCTGGTTCTGCCTACTCGCCCGACCGCAACTTGGCTCTACCTACCTGCCCAAGCGAAGCTCGACTCTGCCCAACCACCTGAACGAAGCCTTTCGCTTTTCCACAGAGTTAATAACTTTTTAAATTCATTTTTTAAATTTTTCTCTTTTATCCCTGTTGTTAGGAGTGTGCATAAGTGGATAAATCGGAAGGGTTATCAACATGGCTGATAACTTGTGAATAAAAAAGCAGTTATCCACTGTCTATCAACAGGGTATGTGGATACTAAACAACAGATATTAAAGCAGTTAAATCGATTATTCACAATCCACAGGCTTGTCCACAAATTCACAATCCACACGCACATCGCAGTGTGGATTGTGGGTTTTTTAGGGGATAGTTATCCACCCTTATCCACAGCCAATTTCACCTGTAAGGGTTATTCACCGTGCAAAAAAACTTATCCGCTTTTTATCCACGAGTTATCCCCAGGTTTCCACCATATTATCCACACATTATGTGGGTTGCAGAAAAGGCAGTGGATAAATATGTGGATAAAATAAAGGGTACCGCACTACAAGCCCGTACGGGCACTTTTGAGTGTGAATAACTCATATAGCCGACATTCTATCCATCCTGTTAAACCCAAAATCAGGGCAAGCTGCAAAAACAAAGGCCTGACTGAAAAGCCAGGCCTTGCGCTGCAACGGGGGTAGGAAAAGGGTAGGCTTATGACGGTGCTAGGTCTGAGTTGGCGGGTCCCATCAGCAACTTGCCGTACGCATCGAAACGGGAGCCGTGGCACGGACAATCCCAACTGGTTTCCAACTCATTCCAGTGCACCACGCAACCTAGGTGCGGGCAAATGGCGGAGCACTCGTGTACCTTTCCCTCCTGGTCTTTATACACAGCCACCTTCGTGATGCCGTGCCGTAGTACGGCACCGCTGCCGGGCGCAATAGCATCGGCTGAGGCCACGTCGCTGCCCGTGAGCAGGTCGGTGTAGTCGGCTACTACGCGGGCATTTTCGCGGGCAAACTCTTTGAGCGACTCTGCTTTGAGTGTTACGCGGCCGGGGTCGTATAGCTCCTCCCAGGGGTTGGAGCGTTCCAGGATGAGGTCGCGCAGCAGCATCGCGCCCAGCGTGCCGTGCGTCATACCATGGCCCGAGTCGCCGGTGATGATGTACACGTTGGGCTCGTCCAGCGGATTGCGCCCGGCGTAGGCCAGGCTGTCGTTGGGCTCCAGCACCTGCCCCGACCAGCGGAAATCGATGGAAGTAATAGCCGGAAAATGCGCCCGTGTCCATTCTTCCAGGCAAGCCAGCCGGGCCTGCGGATCGTCGTGCCCCACTGAATGGTCCTCACCGCCTACAATCAATAGATCCGTATCGGAGTCCGGCACGGGCTGCACGCGGATGTAGTGGTACGGATCGGCCATATCCCAATACAGGGCGGTGGTAACGGCGCCGCGCGGCACCTGGGCTCCCAGTGCGTAGGTGCGGTAGGCACCCTGCTTGGTGTGCATCACTACACGGTCGATGCACGGGGTATTAGTGGCCACTACTACGGCCTGGGCGCGTACCTCAAAGCCTTCGGTGGTACGCACCAGCGCCGTGTCGCCGCCTTGCACTTCGGTGGCATGGGAATGTGTGAAGATCTGACCGCCTTGCGCCACAATGGCTTTCGCTACCCCGCGCAGGTACTTCAAAATATGAAACTGGCCCTGGTTGGGAAAGCGTAGGCACTCGCCGGTCTGGAAGCCCTCAGTACCAGCATCAGGTAGCCACTCTACCCTAGTAAGGCCGGCGCGGTGCGCGGCATCGCGCTCGTCCAAGAGCTCCTGGTGGGTGTTTTCTTTCGCCAGAAACAGGTAGCCATCTAAGCGGCTGAAATCACAATCAATCTGCTCGTCGGCCACTATTTGCTCAATTTGGTCGATGGCAGCACCATGACTTTCGGCGGCCAGGCGGGCGCCCTCCTGTCCAAACAACTGCTCCAGCGTGGTGTAGCGGTCATCCAGCGCATTGGAAAGGTGAGCTGTGGTGCGGCCGGTTTCGCCGCTGGCTATTTCACCATCTTCCAGCACGGCTACGCGCTTTCCTTCTTTGCCCAGCAGGTAGGCCGTGGTAAGACCGGCAATGCCCGCACCTACCACTACCACATCTACCGTGAGGTTTTGGCGTAGGGGCGAAAAAGTAGGTAGCGCTTCGGTGGTGGCAAACCAGGTAGACTGGGTAGCACCGGAGGTGTGGGTAGGGTCGATGGTGTCGAACATGGCGAAGGAAGTGGGGTACCCCAGCACGTACGGGTAGGGCGGAGCGGTAGTTAACGACGAGCTTGCGCCTTACCCATGCGCATAAGCAGACGCTTGCAAGAATGCCATCAATAAAAAAGCCCCTGCCATACGTAGGCAGGGGCTTTGAGTCCGAGAAAACAATTCTAAAAGACCAGCTTAATCTCTTCCTGATCCCACCCGGCCCGCACAGGTTGTAGCACTGGGCCGAGGTAAATCGGCTCGGGAGGCACTTGCAGATTCGGGTCGCTGCCCTGCCAGGTGCCGTCGTTGTTGGCGTCGATGAGCACCCGCAGGCGGTAGGTGCCGGGCGGCAGGTTATCGAAGCGGAACGTCTTTTTGGGGCTTTTGAGCACCGCTATCGGCTGAGCCTTTTGGTCGATTACCTGCACCTCGTAGCTGGTATACTTGGTCTGTATGGTGCCCGACAACGACCCAGAAGCCGGCTGCTCGCTCACGCCCAGCTTCAGCGGCCGGAAGCCCAACGACTGCCCCGTGACGGCCTGAATGTTGGTACTATCAAACTGAAAAACCAGCGTTTTCTCGGCCTTGGTATCCAGGTTAATGGTTAGCTCCGTGCGGGTATCGTTCAGGCGGCCGTCTTTGGGTAGGCGCAGGGGGCGCTTGGCTGCGGTAGAGTCTTCAGTGAGGGTAGCAAAGGGCTTATCCGGCGCAATGCGTACGGGCACCGCGAACTTCACCCGCACCTGACCCTGGCGGTACACTTGCTGCGGGTTGCCTTCCACGGCGTAGCCTACTGCCCGGCGCGTCGGTTCTTTGCCCTGAAAGCGCACGTCGAGGGTGTCGCGGCCTACGTTGCCGGCACTATCGGCGGCCGTGAGTACGTAGCGGCCCTCCGTAAAGGTGGGCGTTTTGAAGACTAATAGCGTCTTGCCCTCCTCAGCTAGCAATACGCCTTGGTTGAGGGTAGCCGTGTCGGGGCGGGCGGCGGTGCCGGGCAGTGGAGCCAGGCGCGCCCGGCTTACTCCCTCGTTGAAGGATACCTTGAACCGGGTAGGCTCGGGCTGCTGACCAGTAATGAGCGCCCGGCGGGCGTCGGGGCGCACCAGTTGCAGGCGCACCGAGTCGAGTGTTTCACCTACCTGAATGGGCTCGGGGAGGTAGGCAATTTTCTCCCCGTCTTCATAGCGGAAGCTCTGGTTTTTATCCACCAAAGCATACAGCCGGTACGGGCCGGCCTTCAGGTTTTCCAAAGTGAAAGCGCCGGATTTGTCGGTGCGGGTGAGGTAATAAGGCCTACCCTTGCGCACCGAAAAGGCGGTGTCGTTGGCGGGATACAGCATCACGGAGGCATTCTCGGCGGGCTTGGTCGTGAGCAGGTCCGTCACCACGCCGCGCACCATACCCGAGTCGAGCTGCGGGCCGGTACTGAAGGCCAGTCGCACGTTTTTGGCCTTGTTCTTCTCGGTGATATCCACTACGGCATCCCCAAAGTTGAAGGAGTAGGTGGTATTCGGCGCAAACGGCTTATCGTAAATCAGCGAAATAGCCGTGCGGTCCTCGCGCACTTTGTAGTGGTTCTCATCTGGAATCAGCGGGGCCACAATCAGGTTTTTGGCTAAGTCCTGCAACTGCACTTCCTCCGAAAACTCCAGCCGAATGGTTTGGGTCGTCACGTTGCGGGCGCCCTGTTCTGGGCTAGTGCTCACCAGCTCGGGCGGAACCAGGTCGCGTGCACCACCATCGGGCGAGGCAATGGTAGCGCAACCGCTCAGCAGCGCCAACCCGGCTACCCACCGTATCCAACCAGCACGCACAAATTGCATCATAAATAAACAGACAAAAACAGTGACGGCGGCACGAAGCGTAGGCTTCGCTCACCGCCGCCCACTATCACTCAACTTAACAATCAACTACATAGCCCCTCCCCTACCCCATTGGGGAGCAGGCTTAGCGCCGAGTAGCTACGTAAATCAGGCTGGAATATTGCCCGCCGTGCTGGGCCGCGTAGCGGTTCGACTGGTAGCCGGCTTTCAACACGGCCAACATACCCTGCCCCTGCTCGGCGCGGTGTTTCTCGCTGAGCATGCTCACGTAGTAGGCGTCCAGGGCCATGGGTAGGGTTTCGCGCACCTGCATTTTGTGCTTTTTTAGCAACTGACGCATGGTATTGGGCGCAAAATGGTAGAGATGGCGCGGCACGTCGTAGGCCGCCCAATCCTGGCGGTAGTGCTGAGCGTCGAGGCTTTCTACGTTGGGAACGGCAATGATAAGCACACCCTCCGGCTTCAAGAGCTGAATGAGCTGGCGCAGGGTTTCGTTCAGGGTATGAACGTGTTCTAACACGTGCCACAGCGTAATCACGTCGAACGAGCCAGCTGGCAGCTTGCCCAGGTCTTCGGGCGTGCCTACGTTGGCCCCTACCCTACGCATCGCCTCTTCGCGGGCGCGAGGGTTGGGTTCCAGGCCGTGCACCTGCCAGCCATCAGACTTGGCTGCCGCCACAAAATGACCCGTACCGCAGCCGTAGTCTAGCAGTTTGCCTTTGCTTGGCACCAACCGGTTCAGCAGAGCCACTTTGCGCCGTAGGGTGAAAAAGCGGGCTACTTTATACGCTTGGTTGATGAGGCCAGCCGCGCCGCTGTTGTGCGACACATATTCATCTGACTCGTAATACCGCCCAATGTGGGCCGCATCGGGACGAGGGTTGGTAAACTGAAATTTGCACGCCGTGCACTGCTGAATAGCAAAGCTCTCCTTGCTCACCGACTTATCTTCAACCACCAGCTTATTCTGGAAGTCCGATTTCCCGCACACCGGGCAGGCTTCTAATCGTTCGTACACGGCTTTTAATTATGAATTATGAATTAGAAATTAGGAATTGAAATAGTGGCAACGATATGCCAGCCGATGCAATCCTCGAATTCCTAATTCATAATTTCTAATTCATAATTTTCAATTACCTGCCAAGGTACACCATCAGCACCGAAACGTCGGCTGGTGAGACGCCGCTGATGCGGCTGGCCTGGCCCAAGGTTTCGGGCTGAATCTTGAGCAGCTTCTCGCGGGCCTCGTGCGAGAGGGCGGGCATAGCCTTATAGTCAAGCCTACCCTGAATTACGAAGTTTTCCAGCTCCTGCACGCGGGCGGCTTGCTGGTGTTCCTTTGCTAAGTAGTTCTCGTATTTCACCAAGATAATGGCCTGCTCCAGCGCCTCGGCGCGGTAGGGAGCCAGCGCCAGCGTGAGGCCGGGCAGTACGCGGGTGAGGTCGGCCAGCTCCACGTTGGGGCGGCGCAGCAGGTTCACGGCGCGGGTTTTCTCGTGGATGGTAGCCGAGCCCAGTTCCTCCAACAGACTGTTAATTTCGTGGGGCTCAATGGCAAACTTGCCTAGCAGCGTCAGCACCTCTTGGGTTTGTTGCTCCTTTTGGCGCACCAGCTCCATACGCTCTTCCGAAGCCAGACCCAGCTCATAGCCTAGCGGCGTGAGGCGCAGGTCGGCGTTGTCCTGGCGGAGTAGAATGCGGTGCTCAGCGCGGCTCGTGAACATGCGGTAGGGCTCGTCAGTGCCTTTGTTCACAAGGTCATCAATGAGCACGCCGATGTAGGCCTCGCTACGCTTGAGCACGAAGGGTGCCTTGCCGTGTACTTTGTTGTGCGCATTGATGCCGGCCATCAGGCCCTGGCACGCCGCTTCCTCGTAGCCCGTGGTACCGTTGATCTGGCCCGCGAAATACAGGTTCTTAATGCGCTTAGTTTCCAGCGTGAGGCTGAGCTGGGTAGGCGGGAAGAAGTCGTACTCGATGGCGTAGCCAGGCCGGAACATCTTGGCATTCTCGAAGCCGGCAATCTTGCGCAGGGCACGGTACTGCACGTCCTCGGGTAGGGAAGAACTGAAGCCGTTTACGTACACCTCCACCGTGCTCCAGCCCTCGGGCTCCACAAAAATCTGGTGGCGGTCCTTGTCGGCAAAGCGGTTGATTTTGTCCTCCACGCTCGGGCAATAACGCGGCCCCAAGCCCTTGATACGGCCTTGGAACATGGGCGACTTCTCGAACCCCTCGCGTAGGATTTCGTGCACCTCGGCGTTGGTATAGGTGATGTAGCAGGGGCGCTGCTTGCTGAGGGCGGGCGTGTCGAGGTAGGAGAATTTGCTGGGCACGTCGTCGCCGGCCTGCTCCTCCATTTTGGAGTAGTCCAGGGAGCGGCCGTCTACGCGGGGCGGGGTGCCGGTTTTCATGCGGCCAGCCTCAAAGCCCAGCTCCTTCAGCTGCTCCGTGATGCCAGTGCTGCCGCGCTCGGCAGCCCTACCCCCACCAAAGTTCTTTTCACCGATGTGAATGAGACCGTTTAGGAAGGTGCCATTGGTGAGCACCACCGACTTACCCCGGAACTCAATGCCGAGCTGCGTTTTCACGCCTACCACCGTATCGTTTTCCACCACCAAACCCAGCACGGCTTCTTGCCAGAAGTCCACGTTGGCAATGCCTTCCAGCGTGAGGCGCCACTCCTCAGCAAAGCGCATGCGGTCCGACTGCGCGCGTGGGCTCCACATAGCGGGGCCTTTGGAGCGGTTCAGCATCCGGAACTGAATCATGGTTTTGTCGGTGATGATGCCCGACTGGCCGCCCAGGGCGTCTACCTCGCGCACAATCTGCCCCTTGGCCACCCCGCCCATGGCAGGGTTGCACGACATCTGCGCGATGGTGTTCATGTTCATGGTCACCAGCAGCACTTTCGAGCCCAGGTTGGCGGCAGCGGCGGCGGCTTCGCAGCCCGCGTGGCCCGCGCCTACCACAATCACATCGTATTCTTCTTGCTGAAACATGCCTTCTTAATAGAATTTTTTCGCCCGGAGTTCACACAAGCTTGAAAGGCGAGTTTGAGAGTGTTAAAAACCTAGCAAACACCTCTACTTGCGAGTGGATACCCTTCACTGCGAAAAGCGTGTGCAAAGATACAATTCAGGCAGTTAGTCTAGTTCCTGCTCGTCCCAATCAAGCATCAGCTCAGTGGCTTGCCGGTTCACCTCTTCCCAGGTAAATGGGAGCCACTGGTCGCGTAGGCAGTTGAACACCTCCGTAGCAGGTAGGCAGGGAAACAGCTTGTAGTCGAACTTGGGGTAATCATGCACCAGGTAGCCAGGGTAGTAATACTGCATGTGCTGCTGGCGGGCGTGGTTTATTTTCAACAGCATCAGGTACTTGCCTAGACTGTTTTTGCGGTAGGCAGGGTCATAGAAATTCATGATGCCGGCCAAGCTGCGGGTGCCGCTATCGAAAATACCGGCCGCAATCAGCTGGCCGTTGTCGCGCACTTCCAGCACCTCGGTGGTGAAGATGTTGTGGGTGGCGCCGGCCAGCAGAAAGGCCTCCACAGTAGGCGGCGCGTCGAAGGTGATGGAGGCGCGGTACTGCGCGTACAGCATCTCGTATTCATCGGTAAGCCGGAAAGGCCGGATGGAAACGCCGAACGGCTCGTTTAGGCGCAGCAAGCGGCGCTGCTCCGGCCCCCACATCACGTTGTCGAGCGCCAGTCGGAGCCAATGCACCGTGTGCAGCGTGTCGTTGATGGGTAGGAAACGGCACGTGAATAAGTCCTGATGCATCCGGTAATAACCCTGGCACAGGTAATAATCCAGCATGTTGCCCGGAATAATAGGAAATGGAGGGGGCACGGCGGACATAGAAAGATAACGTGGGTAGGGATGGTCATTCCGAGCAGCGCGAGGAATCTGGATAACTGTCCTCGGCGAGACTTGCTCAGACTCCTCGCGCTGCTCGGAATGACAACGGGTAGGCAACAATACAGAAAACGCCCGCATTTCGGCGGGCGTTCCTGAAAAATCAATCCATGAAAAACGGATGCAAAACGCCTAGAATGTGCGTAGCAAGAGGCAGTCGTCTTCCTTTTTGCGCATGGCTGTCTGGCTCAGCAAGTCCTTGTCGGCGTAGCCCAGCAGGTGTAGCACACCGTGAATCATTACGCGGTGCAATTCGTCGCGGAACGTCACGCCCAGTTGCTGGGCATTTTCGCGGATTCGCTCCACCGAAATGAAGATGTCGCCCTCAATCACGTCCGACGTGTCCGAGTTATCGAAGGTGATAACATCGGTATACGTGTCGTGGTCAAGGTATTCCACGTTCACCTGGTGCAAGTACTCGTCAGAGCAAAAGATGTAGGTCAGCTGAACGATTTCGTGCTCGTGCACCGCCGCAATCCGCTCAATCCAGGAGGTGAGTTCGGCAGCGTCGGCCAACTCGAAATCCACTTCCTCTACGATAAACTCGATGCCAGGCGTTTCGTGGCGCGGCTCCTCGTGCAAAAACTCGTCGTGTTCAGCTGTGTTCATACCAGGGCTTAGGCCGTGACGTGGTCAGATGGAGAATCGGAAGTGGCAGGCGCCGGGGCGAGTAGGAACGTGAGCTGCACGTTGCGACCCTCCTCGGTGAACTCCACCTCGTCGGCGAGGTGGCGAATGAGGAAGATACCGCGGCCACCAGGGTTTTCCAGGTTTTCGGGAGCCGTGGGGTCCAGTAGGTTATCGTAGTCGAAGCCTTCGCCTTCGTCCTGTACTTCGAACTTTAGACGGTCCTGATCTACGTAAAGCGACAGAAATACGTTCTTGTCCTTGTCGAACTTATTTCCGTGCCGGATGGCGTTGTTCACCGCTTCGGTGACGGCCACCATAATGTTGCCGTAGATGTCGTCTTCAATATGGAAGGTATCCTTCGAATTGTCGATGAAACTTTCCACTACTCGGATGTTCTCGACCAGCGAAGGAATTTGAATTTTAACCTGCTTCATAAGGGGTTGGTAAGAGGGGCAGCGGCGGTAAAAATAAGGAGAGCTATTTCATTTTCTGAAAATATTCACTGACCTCCCGCTGATAATAGGGCGTGAGGGCGGGCGGCACCGTCCGGAGCAGCTCGGTTTGCCGGGTTTTCTGCTGCTTGTATTTTTCGAAAGCAGGCGGAAATACCGGCGGGCGGTTCTGCGCCGTTTGCGCTTCCCGACGTTCTTCCTGATCGCGCTCCTGGGCCGATTTCTCGGCTTCCAGCAAACGAGTCAGGATTTGTTGCTGGCGCATGATGGTTTGCTCCGTCAGCCGCTTGTTTACGAGGTCGGTTTCGGTTTGTTCCATCATTTTTTTCAGGTCGCCGGTGCCGCCCCCGCCGTCCTGGCCTTTGCCTTCCTTGCCGCCGGGCTTCATCTGGTCCATTTTCTGCAACGCGTCGCGCAGCATCTGCTGCTGCCCAGCTAGTTTGGCTAGTTCTTCGGACAGCGCCCTACCCGATTTGCCGCTCTGCTGGAGCTGCTGAATCTGCTGGTTGAGCTGCTGTTGCATGCGGCCTAGCTGGCCTTCGCCGGCGCTGCTACCCTTCTTCTTTTTGCGGCCGGGCTTGCCGCCGCCCTGCTGCTGTTGCTGCTGGCTCTGGCGCTGCTGTTCCTGCATTTGCTTCAGGGCGTCGTTCAGCATCAGGGCCAGGTTGTTCATGCTGGTCATGGCCTGCTGCTGGCTGGCGGTGGCGCGGCGCACGTCGCGCTGCTGGATGTGGTTCATCGACTCGTCCATGCGGCCGTTCATCTCCCCTACCTCCCGCGTCACGAAGCTCTGGAGCTGGAACACTTTTTTGGCCAAGGCATAGAGCGAGTCCTGCACTACGCGGGCGTCGTCGCGGAGCTTGCGCTGCTGCTGGCCCAGCTGCACAAAGCGCGGGTCCTGCTGGTCTACCTGCCGAAACTGCTTCATTACGCCTTCTTCGTCGAAGCTCAGCTTGAGCAGGTTTTCCAGGATGTCGCGCAGGCCGTCGATGTTCTGCTGTTGCTGGTCCTGCTCCTCCTGGTCCATCTGCTGCTGCATTTCCTGAGCCATTTGCTGCATCTTTTGGGCCGCTTGCTGCTGGGCCTGGCTAGCTTTCTGGTTCTGATTTTTTTGAAGCTGTTGCTGGCTTTCCTGCATCTGCTGGTCTACCTGCTGCTGCTCCTGCTTCATCTCGTCGGCCTCGTTTTCGCCGCCCAACTGCTCGTCCATCTTCTTCAGGTCTTGCAAGTCCTGCTTGATTTCTTCAAACTGCTCTTTGGCTTGCTGCTGCTGCTGTTTCAGCTCCTCGTTCTTCTGCTTTTGCTGCTCGTTGCTGAGCTTGTTGTCCTGGTTATTCTTGTCGTTTTGCTGGGTTTGCTCGGCTAGCTTCTTTTGCTCTTCGGCCAGCTTTTGCAGCTTATCGAGGGCGGCGTCCTGTTTCTGCTCAAACTGCAATTGCTTGAACATCTCCAAAGCCCGCTCCAACTCCTTCTGCAAGGTTTGCTCTTTGTTTTCGAGCTTTTGCAGGAGCTGCTGCATGTCCAGTTGGTTGTGGTCCTGCTGATTTTCCAGTAGCTTTTGCAGCTCTTCGTAGAGCTTCTTGGTTTCGGGGTCCAGCAAGGTTTCCATCAGCTTTTGCAGCTCCTGCGCTTTCTCAGCCAACTCCTGACTTTTGGGGTCCAGCTCATTTTGCTGCTGCATCATCTGCTCGAAGGCCTGTTTCATGTCGGCCAACTGCTGATCTACCTGCTTCTTTTCTTGCAGCATATTCTGCAACTGCTTGCGGTCCTGGAAGCTCAGTTCGCGCTTGGTTTTCAGCTTGTTGTCGGTTTTGGCCATTTCGCGCTCCAGCTGCTTACTCTGCTCGCCGGCGCGGCTCAACTGGTTCTGCACCGCCGCTGACTTCTGAGCCAGCTGCTCGCGCTGGGCTGCCCGCGAGGGTAGGCGGTACTCGGCCTGCCGCGTGCGCGCCGACTTGGGCCCGTGCACGCCATCGTTGTCCCACACCTGCACGAAGTACTCCAGCCGGTCGCCGGGCTTCAGGTTGAGGGCGCGCACGTCCCACTGGTAGGCATAGGCCTGGGCCGTACCAGATTGCAAGGGTAGGGCGCGGGTCTTGTAGGGTGCGCCGGGGCTGCCGCCCGCCACGCGGTAGTGCAGTTGCAGACGCGAGAGGCCATAGTCGTCGCGTACGGTGCCGCCCAGGGCCAGAAACTGCCGGGCCGTGGTGTCGGCAAACGTTTCCAGGGTGATGTCGGGCGCCTGGTCGGGTAGGGCCGTGAGCTGGTACTGAATCGGGTCGCGGTTGAGGCTGGCTGGGTTGCGCAAGCGCACCAAGTAGGGCTGGCTGCGCATCACCCGCCGCGAGGCCGTAAACTCGTCGCCGTCGGCGGCAGCCGTCACGGTTTCGTTGGGGTTTTGGAAAACGAGTTGCAACTCGTCGGTGGCTTCGGTGGCGAAGTTCCACTGCACGGTGCTACCCTCCGGCACGGTCAGGTTGCCGGTGTTGCGAATGGTTTCGGCAGCTTTGCCCAGGTAGGCAGGGTAGGAAACGCGCACCGAAAAATCGCGCAAATCAGGCCGCTGGCGCACGCGCAAGTCGTACTCATCGGAGGTGAAACCGGCAGCGGCTAACTGAAAGGAAATGTTCTTCTGCAACTGCTTGAACTCGTAGCGGTAGCGGCCGTTGGCTTGCTTGCTAAGGTGCCGCTCCCGGCCATCGTAGCGAACTGTAATATCGTTGGGTAGGGCGTCGCCTTCTACAGCTACTTCCAAGGCAAAGTCTTCGCCCTTAAAGGCTTGCAGATTCTTATTCTCTACCACAAACCGAAACGGCGCGGGCGGCGAGTAGGCGCGGTTATAATGCAAAATGCGCTCCGTGCCTTGCACGAACAGCGCCGGGTACACCAGCAGCAGCAAGGCAATAATGCCCGCCGGTACGGCCACGTATTTCCACAACGGCCGCGTCTGGGTTTTGAGGTCAATGCCCTTCGTGAACTCAAAGCCAGCGAGCTGACCAGCGCGCTGCTCCAGGCTGGCGGCAATCAGGGCGTTTTCGCGGGCTTGGCCTTGCAGCTGTAAGGCGTTCAAGAGCTTGTCTTGTACTTCTGGAAACAACTCTCCTACCCTACTAGCGGCTTGCTCGTCGGAGAGTAGGCGGCGCAGGTTGGTGAGGGCGGCCAGGGGTTGCCAAATCCAACGCACAAAGGCGTAGACTACCAATCCCAGAAAGCCAAACAGCAGCCCGCCCCGCATCCAGGTAGGCAGGTAGAGGAAGTACTCAAGCAGGTTGAAGACCACGAATAAGGTCAGCAACAGGCCCAGGGCTACCAGTCCGCCGCGCACCAGCAGGCTCAGGTAAAACTTGCACTTAAAGGCTTCCAGCTGGTCCAGCACCCGTTGTAGGGCTGGCAGCGGCGGCGTTGTAGTATCTCTGTTTTCCACTAGCGATAGGACTCAGTTCGGTTCAGGCAAGATACGGATTTGCCCGCCGGTATGAGAACGACAACGGAGGGTAGGGAAATTGTTCCGTAGAAGCGTGTGGTACTGTAGGGGCGCCTTGCAGGCGCTCGTCGTTGAACGGCTTGGCCCCACACTTACGCACAAAGCCCTATCCTCAGCAACGACGGGCACCTGTAAGGCGCCTCTACAGCACCACGAAGGCCGGGCAATGGTCGGAGTGCACCGCGTCAGGCAGCAGGCCGGCTTTCAGAATACGCGGCTCTAACTGCTTATCTACCAGCAGGTGGTCGAGGCGCCAGCCTACATTGCGGGCGCGGGCGCCGGCGCGGTAGGTCCACCAGGAATACTGGCCAGTGGCGTCGCCGTGATGGTGGCGGAAAGAGTCGGTGAAGCCATCGGCTAGAAAATCCCGGAACCACTGGCGCTCCTCGGGCGTGAAGCCGGGGCTGTTCTGGTTGGTCTTAGGGTTGTGCAGGTCGATGTCGGTTTGGCAGCAGTTGAAGTCGCCGCCGATGATGAGCGGGGGCACGCCGGCCGCTTGCAACTCGCGCACGTAGCGCCGAAAAAAGTGCAGCCACTCCACCTTAAACGCTTGCCGCTCCGGCCCGCTGGTGCCCGATGGCATGTAGGTGTTCAGCACCGAAAAGTCGTCGAAATCCAGCCGCAGCACCCTACCCTCCGAATCGTAATCGGCGGTGCCGCAGCCTACGGCGACGTTGTTGGGCTTCACTTTTGAGAATGTGGCCACGCCGCTGTAGCCTGGTTTTTCGGCTGGGTGTAGGTAGGCATGGTAGCCGAGGTCGGCAAAACCGGCCACGTTCAGGGCATCCCTACCCGCTTTTATTTCTTGTAGGCACAGCACGTCGGGCTGGACTTGGGCTACCCAATCGAGTAGGCCTTTGCTCAGGGCTGAGCGCAAGCCGTTGACGTTGTAGGTGATGATGTTCAAAATGAGGATAATTTTTTGTCATCCTGAACGCAGCGGAGCGTAGTGAAGGACCTTATCACGCTGGCGCGAGCCGTTATTGTAATGGTTGTTCTTACGTGATAAGGTCCTTCACTTCGCTCCGCTGCACTCAGGATGACAGCATTAATTACTCGTCTTCCAACGAATCGAAATACTCCACAATGTGCCATTGCAACATGCGTTCCTGCTCCTTGAGGTTGGCAAAAGGCACGGGGCGCACCAAGCGGTAGTGTGGCCATCCGTCGTCGTCCACGCGGTCCAGCTCATAGTAGCCCGAGATGCTGAAGACCCGGCAGGTAGCAATGTGCATCAGGTCCTGCTTCTGCTCTTTGGTGAAGGGTCCCGCACCCTGGCCCAGCTCCTGCACACCAATGAGCAGGAGCATGGCGTTTAGGTCGGGCTTTTTGCCGAAGCGGGCCTTCATCTCATTGCGCAGCTTCAGCCAGCGGTATTCAAAATCTTCCTCAGATTCGTGTTCCATCAGGCGTTGGCAGCGCTAGCGGCTTCTTCTTTCAGCACTTCCCAATATTCCACGGCGCGGCGGAAGTGCGGAATCACAATGCTGCCGCCGATGAGGTTGGCAATGGCAAAGACTTCGTAAATCTCAGTGTCGGTTAGGCCTTCTTCGTGGCACTTACCCAGGTGATATTTGATGCAGTCGTCGCAGCGCAACACCATGGAGCAGGCCAGACCAATCATCTCCTTGGTCTTCACATCCACAGCGCCTTCCTGGTAGGTGTTGGTGTCGAGATTGAAGAAACGCTTGATGACCTTGTTATCAGCCGCCATGATCTTATCGTTCATCTGCTGGCGGTAGTCGTTGAATTCGGTGACGAGGGACATAGGGTGCGAGTAGAATTCGGTTCCGTACCGCTCACAGGGCGGAGAGGAACACGAGTGGTTGATTGTAGGAATGAAATCCAAAATTAACCACAAACGCCGCTCTTAGTTACACCCGCGGCTCAACGAACCTCAAACTCGACGGTGTACGTCCTTTCAGGAATTTCACCTATCTGCTCATTATTTTGATAAAGTGCGATAGGGGTAGTGAAGGAGGAATAATAGCGGCCAATGGGGAGAAACTGTTTATGCAGCACACTACAAAAGTGGGTAGTGGTCAGCACTGTGCTATCTGCTACCCACGGAATCTGTATGGTTTGACTGCCGTGAGCTGGCAGCACATGTCCTCCCTGATAAGTACAGAAGATGCTATTATAGGGCTTGCCCAAAGAAATCTGCTCGTCGCTGCTACCTCGCTTGCGTACTTCACAGAAGCGCTGATCAAGAAAAATAGGGTTGTCTAGTAGGAGCATCTGATCTGACTGGTTCATGATCTGAAGCCTAAACACCACATTTTCACCTGCCTTGAAAACAGAGGTTTGCTGCCCTTGAGCGTTCAGCACCACGAAGCGCACATCTACCTGACTCTGTACTACGTCAGCATCCTCCTTACATCCTTCGAGTAGCAACACCGAGCTTATCGCCGCAATGGCCATGTATTTGTATGGAATCATTGATATACAGATAGGTAGAAGTAAAAGGAGCGCAGAAAGAAGAGTTGATTATGCGATAAATAGTTGCATGAAAAGAAAGCAATAAGCTGATTTTTATTCAGTTACGCCTAAAAATCCAATAAACTCTGAGCTTAAAATCAAACTCTCATACCCACCGTGCTACTCGCCCCGCTTGCCGACTTCGTTTCCCTGCTTTTCCCGCGCGTGTGTCTGGCCTGCGAGGAACCCTTGGCGCGGGGCGAAAGCCACATCTGCACCGGCTGCCGCGCCCAACTGCCCTACACCGACTACCACCTCCTACCCCCCACCGATAACCCCTTGGCCCGGCGCTTTTGGGGCAAAGTGCCCGTAGCACAAGCGTTTAGCTATCTGCGGTTTCTGCGGCGCGGCCGGGTGCAGCACCTGTTGCACCAGCTCAAATACCGCGGACAGCGGCAAGTAGGCGTAGTGCTGGGCGAGTGGTACGGCGCCGAATTGCGCCAGCACGGCCTACACGAATCTTTCGACTTAGTCGTGCCCGTGCCGCTGCACCCGCGCAAGCTGGCGAAGCGCGGTTATAATCAGTCTGATTGCGTGGCCGAAGGCTTTGCCAACGGCTTGCAGCTCCCGTGGCACGCCCACGCACTGCGCCGCACTACGCACACCAGTTCCCAAACCAGTAAAACGCGCTTAGAGCGGTGGCGAAATGTAGCCACTGTATTCGAAGTAGCCGCGCCCGAGCTAGTAGCCGGCCAGCGTATCTTGCTGGTAGATGACGTGCTGACGACTGGTGCTACGCTCGAAGCCTGTGCCGCCGCGCTGCTAGGCGCCGGCGCCAGCAGCGTTAGTATTGCTACCCTGGCTTGCGCCGACAGGTAGGGCTATGCCGACGGCGCCGTACTTTTGCGGTTTCGCTTGTTATAGAAGTATGCCGATTTCTGATCTGACCCTGTACGACCCTTTCGAGGGCATGCGCTTTAGCCCTGAGCAATGCTTTTTGTGTGGCACGCCTACTACACCCCCTACCGATGCCGTGCCGGTGTTTGCACCGTGGCTGATGGAGCGCTACCACCTGGCCGAGCGGCCTATTCAACTGCTCGATCAGAGCATTACCACCTATCAACACCTCACCATTTCGTGCTGTGCCCGCTGCCGCACCCAGCACGTAGAGCCGCTGGAAGCGCAGGTAGCCGAAGCCGCCGCGGCCGGATTGGACGGCCTGCGCGCACTGGACGAGAAAACGTTGTTCTTGTGGCTGGGCAAGATGTTCTACGGGGTGCTGGTCACAGAGCTGCTCACGGAGCTGAATCCGCTGATCAAGCCCCGCTACCCGCTGGCCGAAAACGCGCAGATGTTCCGCCGCTTTCAGGCGTATTTCCAGACGCTGCAAGCCCTGCGCGTGCCCATGGAGTTTGATGATTTTGTGCCGGCGTCCATATTTATTTTGGAAGCCGATATCACGCAACCTGCCCTACCCTTTGAGTACGACGACGACCTGACCACGATGGTGTTCAGCATCAAGCTTGATAACGCGGTGATTACGAGCTGCTTGGTTGATAACGGGATTATTCGGCAGGCCATGCGCGGCATCTACCAGCAGGCCCAGCGGCCGCTACACCCGGTCCAGATTGCCGAGTTTAAAGCGCGCGTGTACTATGCGGCCTACCTGTTCAATGTAGTGCCCGATTACTTCGCCCGTTCCGTGCAAGCCGGCGACGACCACGTAGTGATGGATACCCTAATAGATGATGTGACGGGGCCGGTTTTCAACCCCTGGGACAACAGCGGCTACGGCCAGGCGCTGTTGGAAATGTGGAAGACGTGGCATATTCCGCTGGCGGAAATCATGCAAAATTCAGCGCAACCACTTAGCTATCTGTATGATGAGGCTGGGAACCCGCAACCGGTAGAAAAGGTAGCGGAGCTGCTGGCGCAGCGCCCCGAGGACAAAAGTAGGCTTAACTAGCCTGCCATTCGGGGAGTACGGGCGGCGTGTCTTCCACCTTCTTGATGGTCACGTCGTCCCACTTGCCGTAAATTTTTTCGTGGCGGCCCACCAGCAAATCGATGGTGCGGTGCAGGCGCTTGTTCATGGTGTCGTGGATGACGTACACGCCATCCAACTCTGGCGAAATGCCTTTCACACGTACGGAGTCACCGAAATCAAACTTACCACCCCAGTTCTTCAACATATCCCGGGAGAGGGCCATCCAGCGCCGTTTGCTGGTATGATGACGCGAGATGCGCGAGTTATCGGCCGTAACAAATGGCTCACTATCCGTCTGGCTGGCCTTGGCCGAGTAAACGGTTGCCGTGACGCGGTACGAGGTCAGGCGGCGCGGCGTGTGATGCGCCAACACAACAGGTTGGGGTAGCAACAGGGTTACCGGACGTGGACTCAGTTGAGCTACCGTAGAGGGTAGGGCCGCCGGTTGCATAACAACGTGGGGCGGAAAGAGAAACGTGAGCAGAAATAAAGCAATGGACATCAAAGTAGCTTTAGTGGACTCTTGCTTAGCCTGAAGAGGGTAGGCAGCCGGCTAATTCCGGCTAACAGGAAAGGCAATTTGCAGCGAAAATCGCTTGCAAAGCCAGTGTGTTCAGAAGAGATTGAGAAGCCTGATTAAGCTAGTGAAGCAGGAAAAGAGGCGATTTAACTGCTTGTTAATGGTAATAAGCGGGACATTTACTGCCTACTTGCTGGCAAAGGTACAACTATTTATTAATTGAATCCTGTGAAGCCGTTGCGACGGGTTGTGCTGCAAGGCAAAGCGAAGGTAAAAAAAGCGTGCTAAAAAAATTAGCGTCAGGGTGCCGTTGTTATTCCATTCTTTGAGGTGCCATAGTACGGCGCATACGCCATAGGGTTGGCATAGAAGTAAAAAAATGACTTGGATTGGTCCTAACGCCGTTTGTCGAGCGCCGTATGAGAAGAAGTTTTCCTTGCGCTATAGCCCTTTTCCTCACCTCCATTTCTCCCCTCTATGCTTTCTTGTTTTTCTTTTGCTCACCGCCGTGCAGGCTCACTTGCCGTAGCTGGTGCGCTGGCCTTGCTGGCTGCTAGCTGCTCTTCTCCTACCCCTGGTACTACCATGGCAGACAATGCCGCCAACGATACTACGGCGCTGGTAGGCCGGGCCGCAGCTCCCAAAGGCGATGCTAACTCCCCACTGCAAATTGTGGCCGCCTTCCGCGAGCCGCAAATTGTGGGCGTAGCCGTGCTGCCCGACGGCCGCGTATTTGGCGATTTTCCGCGCTGGGATAATAACCCTGTGTACCCCATAGCCGAGGTAGGCGCTAACAACTCCCTCAAGCCCTACCCCAATGCAGCGTGGTGCACTTGGAACGAGACAGTCCGCAACGAACCGCAGAAGCACTGGATTTGCCCGCAAAGCGTGTACGCCGACCGCGCCGGCATGCTATGGGTGCTCGATCCGGCCTCTCCTGGCCTGAAAGCCACCGTACCCGGCGGCCCGAAGCTGGTGAAAATCGATCCTAAAACGAATACGGTCGTGCAAAATATTGTCTTTCCCGAGAGCGTAGCCCCGAGCAAGTCCTACCTCAACGACGTGCGCGTAGACACGCAGCAGAACTACGCCTACATCACCGAGTCGGGCGAGGGCAGCTTGGTGGTAGTAGACCTGGGCTCGGGCAAGGCGCGCCGGTTGCTAGCGAAACACCCTTCCATGGTAGGCGACACTACCCTGAATATTAAGGCCGATGGCAAGCTGCTGGTAGACCCTACCGGCAAGCAGGGCCAATTCAACGCCGATGGCATCGCCTTGAGCCAGGATGGACAGTACCTCTACTGGAAGCCGCTGACCAGCTACGCACTGTACCGTATCAAAACCGAAGCGTTGCGCAACGCCAGCCTGAGCGATGCGCAACTGGCCGCGCAGATTGAAGATTTGGGCAAAGTGCCTGCTTGCGACGGCATGATTCTAGACGCGCAGAACAACTTATACTTGACAGCTTTTGAAGATCATTCCATCAAACGGCGCACGCCGGCGGGCAAGATTGAAACCGTAGTGCAGGACCCCCGTCTAGAGTGGCCGGATACGTTTGCATTCTCCGCCGATGGCACTACCTTATATGTAACGAACTCGGCCATCCACAAAACACCTACCTGGAGCAAAGGTGTTGGCCAACAGGATCAGCCGTATCATATCTTTAAAATGAGTCTGCCCAAGTAAAGACAGATAAATGCATATGTTTTTAAAAGCCTTTTCCGCCAGGAAAAGGCTTTTTTTTATTACTTATAGCCTATAACCTCGTAAGAATACAGAGTTCAATATGCAGTATTACTGTAAAGTTTTGATTATAAAGTTTATTTGAAAACACGAATATGAGTTTTTGACTTCTATTCAAGTACTTTACTTTTGCTTTCAACTTACATAGCGCCCTTACCTCACCCCCACCTATGGATGCTTACTCCTATATCGCCAACGCGCACGGCGAGTATATCGACCAACTGTACCAAGCGTACAAGCAGGACCCCGATTCAGTAGATTTCGGCTGGCGAAAATTCTTCGAGGGTTTCGACTTCTCGCAGCAATACCCAGCCGAAGGCGAAAAACCCGTTGCAATCAACGGTACGGCTACTCCGTCTACGCCTCCCGCTCCCGCTGCGCCTACCCTGGAAGCCATTCCGGAGCAGCGCCCCGGCTACGGTGTGCTGAACACCAGCGCTTCTACCGATAGCGCGGGTGCTTTGCGCAACAGCAATGAGGCTGCACCGGATAAGGAAACGGCCGTGCGTAACCTGATTTACGCTTACCGCAGCCGCGGCCACCTGTTGGCCAAAACCAACCCGGTGCGCCAGCGCAAAGACCGTAAAGCCCGCCTCGATCTGGCGAACTTTGGTCTGAGCGAAGCCGATTTGGACACGCCTTTCCGCAACGGCTCTATTCTGGGATTGGGTGAGGCGCCTACCCTGCGCGAAATTATTGCCGGCTTGCAGTCCATTTACACGGGTACAGTGGGCTTCGAATACATGTATATCCGCGACCCGCAGGTGCTGGACTGGTTCCGCACCAAAGCGGAGCACGACGCGCTGAACTTCAACCCTTCGGATGACTACAAGAAACGGATTCTGCGCAAGCTAAATGAAGCCGTAGTGTTCGAAAACTTCCTGCATACCAAGTTCCTGGGGCAGAAGCGCTTCTCATTGGAAGGCGGCGAAACAGCCATTCCAGCCCTTGATGCCATCATTGAAAAGGGTGCTGAGTTGGGCGTGCGCGAAGTGGTGATTGGCATGGCCCACCGCGGCCGCTTGAACGTGCTGGCCAACATTATGGGCAAAACGTACGAGCAGATCTTCTCGGAGTTTGAAGGTACGGCCAAGCCCGACCTAACCATGGGCGACGGCGACGTGAAGTACCACATGGGCTACTCGTCGGAGGTAGACACCGAATCGGGCCACCAAGTGAACCTGAAGCTGGCGCCCAACCCCTCGCACCTAGAGGCGGTGAACCCCGTGGTAGAAGGTCTGGTACGCGCCAAGATTGAGCACGAGTACCAAGACGATTATCACAAGATCCTACCCATCCTCATCCACGGCGACGCTGCCTTGGCCGGCCAGGGTATTGGCTACGAGGTAACGCAGATGTCGCAGCTGGAAGGCTACAAGACGGGCGGTACCATTCACTTCGTCATCAACAACCAGGTAGGCTTTACCACTGATTTTGAGGACGCTCGCTCGTCTATCTACAGCACGGATCTGGCGAAGATTATCGACGCGCCCGTGATTCACGTGAACGGCGACGACCCCGAGGCAGTCGTATTCGCTGTGCGCCTAGCCACGGAGTACCGTCAGCAGTTCCACGCCGATATTTTTGTGGATATGGTGTGCTACCGCCGCCACGGCCACAACGAGTCGGACGAGCCGAAGTTCACGCAGCCTACCCTCTACAACATCATCTCAAAGCACAAGAACCCGCGCGAGATTTACAACGCCCGCCTGGTAGAGCGCGGCGACGTAGACGCGGAGTTGGCCAAGCAGATGGACCGCGAGTTCCGCGACCTGCTGCAAGCCCGCCTCGATCAGGTGAAACAGCAGCCTCTACCCTATAAGTATCAGCCTCTGGAAAATGAGTGGCGCAACCTGCGCCGCAGCACAAACCAGGACTTCGAGCAGTCGCCGGAAACGGGCGTGAGCGAGGAGACGGTACAGAAGGTAGGCGAGGCGCTGACCACGCTACCTGAAGGATTCAAACCGCTTAAGCAGATTGATAACCTGCTGAAAGAGCGCCGCAAGATGTTCTTCGAGACGCGGCAACTGAACTGGGCCGCCGGCGAACTGCTGGCCTACGGCTCGCTGTTGGCCGAGAACCACATTGTGCGTGTGAGTGGTCAGGACTGCCAGCGCGGTACGTTCTCGCACCGCCACGCTGTGCTGCACGACGCCGAAACCTCGGCGCCCTACAACTCGCTCAACCACCTGAAAGGCGACCACGAAAACCTGCGCATCTACAACTCGCTGCTGAGTGAGTATGCAGTGCTGGGCTTCGAGTTTGGTTATGCCATGGCCAACCCCACCGCGCTGGTGGTGTGGGAAGCCCAGTTCGGTGACTTCGCCAACGGTGCCCAGACGATGATTGACCAGTTTGTGGTGTCGTCGGAAAGCAAGTGGCAGCGCATGAACGGCGTGGTGATGCTCCTACCCCACGGCTACGAAGGCCAGGGCCCCGAGCACTCCAACGCCCGCCCCGAGCGCTTCCTGCAACTGGCCGCCGAGAACAACATTGTGGTAGCCAACATCACCACGCCGGCCAACTTCTTCCACGCTCTGCGTCGTCAGTTGGTATGGGAATTCCGTAAGCCGCTGGTGGTGATGTCGCCCAAGTCGATGCTGCGCCATCCGCTGTGTGTGTCGCCGGTGGAGGATTTCACGTCGGGTCGCTTCGAGGAAGTGCTGGGTGATGACTATGCCGACGCCAAGAAAGTGAAGCGCGTACTGCTGTGCTCGGGCAAAGTGTACTACGATCTGCTGGACGAACAGCAGCAGTCGGGCCGCACCGACGTGGCGATTGTGCGGATGGAGCAGCTGCACCCCTTCCCCAAAAAGCAGCTGGATGCCGAGCTGGCAAAGTATCCGAAAGCCAAAATCTACTGGGTACAGGAAGAGCCCGAAAACATGGGCTACTGGAACTATCTGCTACGCTTCATGCGCCGCGAGTTGGAAGACGTGGTAGCCCGCAAAGCCTCGGCCTCGCCTGCTACCGGCTACAACAAAGTGCACGTGAAAGAGCAGAAAGACTTGGTAGCGCGTGCCTTCGACAAGCCCCGCGAAGAGGTAGCCGACGAGAACATCAAGGAAACCGTAGAAGAAGCCAAGAAGCTCGATTAATTCAGTTGCCTACCCGGCTGCTGGCTCTCAGTCAGCAGCCGGGTAGAAATGCTTATCCCATCGCCCCACAACCCTTAACTCTCCCACCTATGGGTCTGGAAATTAAAATACCCGCCGTTGGCGAATCCATTACGGAAGTAACCATTGCCAAATGGTTGAAAAAAGACGGCGAAGCCGTGAAACGCGACGAAATCATTGCCGAGCTGGAATCGGATAAAGCCACGTTTGAGTTGCCCGCTGAAGCCGATGGCACACTGAGCATTCAGGTAGCCGAAGGCGAAACGATTGGTATCGGAACGACGATTGCCGAAATCGGTGGTGCCGATGCCCCGGCGGCAGACGCTACCCCAGACGCTACAAAACCCGCTGCGACTCCTGCTGCTGCACCTAGCAACGACCCCATCTCTAAAGGCGAGGAAAACCCCGCGGCCAGCGACCAAGCCGGCTACGGCGGTACGCCCGAAGACAGCGCAACGTCGGACGCGGCTCCTGCCGAAGCTCCCAGCAGCGGTGGCACTATCGAAATGAAGATTCCGACAGTAGGCGAATCCATCACGGAGGTAACCGTGTCGAAGTGGCTGAAGCCCGACGGCGCCCAAGTGGACCGCGACGAGGTAATTGCCGAGCTGGAATCGGACAAAGCCACGTTTGAACTACCCGCGGAGGCAGCCGGTACCTTACGCCACGCTGTAGGTGAAGGTGAAACTATTGCCATTGGTACCGTAGTAGCTCGCATCGAAGGTGGTAACAGTGGCGCTTCAGCGGCCCCGGCTGCTGCGCCAGCCGCCGCGCAATCTGCGCCTGCTTCAGCGCAACCTGCTGTCAACGCTGGCACTACCTCCTATGCTACGAGTACGCCCTCGCCGGCTGCTGGTAAGATTCTTGGCGAAAAAGGTATCAACGCTGCCGACGTGCAGGGTAGCGGCCGCGACGGCCGGATCACCAAGGAAGACGCCCAAAACGCGCAAGCAAAGCCCGCTGCTCCCGCACCGCAGGCAGCCCCGGCGCTAGCAGCGCCGGCTCCGGCCGCCACAGAAGCTACCACTGTCAACCGCAACTCGCGCCGCGAGCGGATGAGCAACCTGCGCAAGACGGTGGCCCGCCGCTTGGTATCGGTGAAAAACGAAACGGCCATGCTCACTACCTTCAACGAGGTGAACATGCAGCCGATTATGGACCTGCGCAACAAGTTCAAAGACAAGTTCAAGGAGAAGCACTCGGTGGGTCTCGGCTTCATGTCGTTCTTCACCAAAGCGGTGTGCGTAGCCCTGAAAGAGTGGCCCGCCGTGAATGCCCAAATCGACGGTGGCGACATCGTGTACAACGATTTCTGCGACATCAGCATTGCAGTATCGGCTCCTAAAGGCCTAGTAGTACCTGTCATTCGCAACGCCGAAGAACTGTCGTTCGATGGTATTGAGAAGGAAATCGTGCGCCTTGCTAGCTTGGCCCGCGACAACAAGCTGACCATTGAGCAGATGACCGGCGGCACGTTCACCATCACCAATGGCGGCGTATTTGGCTCTATGATGAGCACGCCCATCATCAACGCGCCGCAATCGGCTATTCTGGGGATGCACAACATCATCCAACGCCCTGTAGCTGAAAACGGGCAGGTAGTGGTTCGCCCCATGATGTACCTGGCCCTGAGCTACGACCACCGCATCATCGACGGCCGCGAGTCGGTATCGTTCCTGGTGCGCGTGAAGGAGTTGCTCGAAGACCCTACGCGTCTGCTGCTGGGTGTATAAGGTAGAAAACACAAAAACGAAGCGGCCGCTCACCATCTGGTGAGCGGCCGCTTCGTTTTTACTAAATAATGATCAGCAGATTAGGCACCCGATGCCATGCTCATCATTTTCAGTTTGGCTTCTTCAGCTTTTGAGCCGGAAAAATGTTCTGCTACCGTACCGTAAAATAAGTTTACCCAACGCTGAAAGTTGGGGCTGGTAACCGGTAGAACCAGGTTGTGGGGAATGGCTTCGCCGTTGACATCCGTTCTGCCACTCAGCAATGTGCTGCTCCAGTACTGATACATGGAGGTGAGGTGGTAGGGCCAGTGAATACGAGCCATGGCATTGAACGCCGGGGCCAATACTTCGTCGTTGTAAAGGTGCTGACAAAAAGAGTCGACCAACGTCTTGATGTCCCCTTCCGTACGGATGTCGGGCAAAGTGGTAGTAGCCATAGCGGTCAGGAAAAGATTAATTGTGGGTAGATGTATTTCCGAGATACGTTATTATCGAGTAGGAGTTGCAGCAACGAAGGTACAAATGAATTAACTTAAAAGTTATATATATTATCAGTAAAGTTTTATTGACGAGTTTCGATGTATAAGATTAGAGTGAATAGATAAGCCACTGTTCAGCAGTTGATTGTAGGAGAACAAAACGCTGTTGTCACTTCGGACAGTCAGCATAGTTTCGAGAAGCTCTATTTTAGAGCCTGGTTTCGTTTTGTTACTTTTCTTATTGCCTGTGGAGCATGTTATTCTGGGGATTAACTGTAGCGGTTTTCATGCCTCTGCGTGTTTGCTAAGTCCCGATGGACAAGTGCAGGTTGCCATTGCCGAAGAGCGACTTTCCCGCGTGAAGCAGGACAAGTCATTTCCGCGTCGGGCTATTACCTATTGTTGTGCTGCCGCAGGTAGGAAGATTACGGACGTTACTGACGTTTTCGTAGGCTGGAACCCCGCGCCCTACCTTGCGCAGCCTACCCTCACCACCACCGAAGCCTTGCGCGACCGGAGCCAACTGGCCCAACTCACTCTAAACGAGCTAGCCGCCCTACGCACCGATGTGCGCGGCGTGCAGCAAACGCTGCTCGGCGAACTAGGTAATACCACGCGCTTGCACTACGTAGACCACCACCAGGCGCACTTGGCCAATGCGCTGTGGCAGTCAGGATTTGGAGGTGAAGCTGATTTTTTGGTAGCCGATGGCTTTGGCGAAACTACCACCGGGCTGCTGGGCACTGTCCAGGGTAGCACGGTGCGCGAGCTAGCTGCCAACCGCACGCCGCATTCGCTGGGCCTGTTCTACGCCGCTTTCACCGATTTCCTCGGGTTTCGGCCCAACAGCGACGAGTGGAAGGTGATGGCACTGGCGGCCCGTGGCAACTGGAACACATATTACCAGCTGCTTCGCCCGCTCATCACCGTAGAAGGGCTGCACTACGAAATCGATCTGCGCTACTTTGAGTTTTTCCTGTTTTTCACGCCCCGCTACTACTCACCTAAGCTAGAGGCCCTGCTAGGCCCAGCCCTACCCACCGGCGCACCACTTACGCAGCGCGAATACGACATTGTGGCGGCCGTGCAGCGTATTACGGAGGAGGTAGTATTTGAGCTATTGACCAACCTACACGCTCAAACTGGCCAGCAACGTTTGGTGCTAGGCGGCGGCGTGTTGATGAATTCGGTGCTCAACGGCAAGCTGCGTAGCCACACACCTTACCAGGAAATCTTCATCGGTGGCACGCCCGATGACACTGGCATCAGCGTGGGTAGCGCCTTATATGGTTTTCAGCAGCTGACGGGAAACCCGCCCGGCACAGGAAAGGCCGCCCGGCACAATTTCTTTGGCTGCACTTATACGGAAGAGGAAATAGCCGCTGAACTGCACCGCCGCCGCCTACCCCACCAGCGCCCCGCAAACCTGGTTGCTACCACTGCCGATCTGTTGGCTGCCGGCCAAGTGGTCGGCTGGTTTCAGGGAGCATCGGAGCTGGGGCAGCGGGCCTTGGGCCACCGTAGCATCCTGGCCGACCCTACCCTCCCCGACATGCAGGCGCGGGTGAATGCCAGCGTGAAGCACCGCGAAGCCTTCCGGCCCTTTGCGCCGGCCGTACCCGAGGAGCGCCAGCACGAGTTTTTCGAGTTGCCCGCCGGCGAAACATCCTACTTCATGGAGCGTGTGTTTCCGCTACGGCCTGAAGTGCGCCCACGCCTACCTGCCGTAACCCACGACGACGGCACGGGCCGCCTGCAAACCGTGTGTGCCGCTGATGATCCGTTATTTCATCAACTATTACTGGCGTTTGAGCAGCGGCGCGGTGTGCCGGTGTTGCTCAATACGTCGTTCAACGTCAACGGCATGCCCCTGGTAGAGTCGCCGGCCGACGCGCTGGACTGCTACTTTCAGTCGGGGCTGGATGCGCTGGTGCTGGGGCCGTTTTTGTTGCGGAAGTAATAAGGAGTTACTCTGAGGGTAGGGAAGAATCTGGCGGAGCCGCGGCTATATCTTTTCTCAGATTCCTCGCTGCGCTCGGAATGACACCCGTCAGCCTAATCTTGCTTACCTTGCTCCTATGCGTCTTTCTCATAGTATTCTGCTGGCTGCCGGGCTGAGCCTGTCCAGCGCTGCTTCGGCCCAACTGCTGCAACCCAAACCCGCCGCTTTCACCCGCGCCGACTCGCTCCGTGGTAACATTGATAGCCCCCTGCGTACTTGCTACGACCTAAACTACTACCACCTCGACGTGCGCCTGGACCCGGCCAAGCGGTTTCTGAGCGGTAGCAATTTATTCCGCTTCACGGCCACGCGGGACTTCACGCGTTTGCAGTTCGACCTGTTTGCCAACTTAACAGTGGAAAAGGTCGAGTATAAGGGCAAATCGGTGCCGTTCACCCGCGAGGCCAATGCGGTGTTTGTCACGTTCCCACAATCCATCAAACAGGGTAGCCGCGAGGAATTTACGGTGCATTACTCCGGCCAGCCTACCGTGGCCGAGCGCGCACCTTGGGACGGCGGCCTGGTGTATGCGCAGGATGCGGCCGGCAAGCCCTGGGTAGCTTCGGCCTGCCAGGGGGTAGGCGCCAGCATTTGGTGGCCTAATAAAGATCAGCAGGCCGATGAGGTAGACAGTATGCTGATCAGCGTGACGGTGCCCAAAGGCCTGAAAGACGTATCCAACGGCCGCTTGCGCAAGATTACTACCCTGAAAGACGGCGCTACTCGCTTCGACTGGGCCGTGCGCAACCCCATCAACAACTACGATGTGGCCCTGAACGTGGGCGATTTTCAGCACTTCGGCGATACCTACCAGGGCGAGAAAGGCAAGCTGACGCTCGACTATTGGGTGCTACCCGAAAACCTGGCAAAAGCCAAAAAGCAGTTTGCGGCCAATGTGAAGCCCATGCTAAAATCGATGGAAAGCTGGTTTGGTCCCTACCCCTTCTATGAGGATGGCTATAAGCTCATCGACGCGCCGCATTTAGGCATGGAGCACCAAAGCGCGGTGGCCTACGGCAACAAGTACCTCAACGGCTACCTCGGCAACGACCGCTCTAACACGGGCTGGGGCGAGAAGTGGGACTTCATCATCATTCACGAAAGCGGCCACGAGTGGTTCGGCAACAACATCACCACCAGGGATATTGCCGATATGTGGGTGCACGAGTCGTTCACCACGTACTCCGAGTCGTTGTTTGTAGAAACGATGTTTGGCAAGCAGGCGGGTCAGGAATACCTACACGGCCAGCGCCGGAATATTCAGAACGACAAGCCCATCATTGGCCCCTACGGGGTGAATACGGAAGGCTCTAGCGACATGTACGACAAAGGCGCCAACATGCTGAACATGCTGCGCACCATTCTCAACGACGACGCCAAGTGGCGGCAACTGTTGCGGGGCTTAGGACAGACGTTCTACCATCAGACCGTCACCACGGCGCAGATCATCAACTATTTCAACCAGCAAACCGGCCGCGACCTTACGCCCATTTTCGACCAATATCTACGCCATGCTTCCCTACCCGTGCTGGAAATGCGGGTGGTACAGAACCAGCTGCTAGCCCGCTGGATTGCCAATGCACCCGGGTTTACTATGCCCGTGCGCGTTCGGACCAAGGGTAGCGAGTACCAGTTCATCACGCCCACTACCCGTCTGCAACCCGTGGCCCTACCCGACGCTACCCCCGACAATGTAGAGGTCGATACCTTCAATTATTATGTGGGGGTGCTGATGGAATAACGGCGCGGCGTTTGACGTGTGGGGGCTCCGGTTTCTTCCGTACCTTCGCCCCTTGTTGACTACCAACGAATTCACCGCATCATGAATCAATACGACGTTACTGTTATCGGCTCCGGACCGGGGGGCTACGTGGCTGCCATCCGTTGCGCACAGCTGGGGATGAAAACCGCCCTTATTGAGAAGTACCCTACCCTGGGCGGCACTTGCCTGAACGTAGGCTGCATTCCCAGCAAAGCCCTGCTCGATTCGACAGAACACTACCATAATGCCCACACTACCTTCAAGGAGCATGGCATTGAGCTGAGTGACTTGCAGATCAACATGAACCAACTGATTGACCGCAAGAACGGCGTAGTGAAAGCCAACACCGACGGCATTCAGTTCCTGATGAAGAAGAATAAAATCGACGTGCTGCGGGGCGTGGGTTCGTTTGTCGACAAAACGCATATCAAAATCACGCCTACTGAAGGCGGCGAGGAGCAGCAGATCGAAACCAAAAAGGTGATTATCGCCTCCGGTTCCAAGCCTACTGTCCTACCCTTCATCAAGCAGGACAAGCAGCGCATCATCACCAGCACCGAGGCCCTGAACATTCGGGAAGTGCCTAAGCACATGATTGTGATTGGTGGTGGCGTTATCGGCCTGGAAATGGCTTCTGTATACGCCCGTCTGGGTGCGAAAGTATCGGTGGTAGAGTTCCTGGATTCGCTGATTCCAACCATGGACCGCGCCCTTGGCAAGGAGCTGAAGCGCATCTTGGGCAAAATCGGCATTGAGTTTTATCTCAGCCACAAAGTAACCGGCGCCACCCGCGAAGGCGACGCCGTGACCGTAACCGCCACCAACCCCAAGGGTGAGGAAATCAAGCTGGAAGGCGACTACTGCCTGGTAGCCGTGGGCCGTGCGCCCTACACCCAGGGCCTAAATCTGGAAGCGGCCGGCGTGCAGCTGGAAGAGCGCGGCCGCATTAAGGTAGACGAGCACATGCAAACCACCACGCCCGGCATCTACGCCATTGGCGACGTGGTGCGCGGTGCCATGCTGGCCCACAAGGCTGAGGAAGAAGGCGTATTCGTGGCCGAAACCATTGCTGGCCAAAAGCCCCACGTGAACTATTTACTCATTCCAGGAGTGGTCTATACCTGGCCCGAAGTGGCTGGGGTAGGCTATACCGAGGAGCAGTTGAAGGAGCAGGGCAAAGCCTACAAAACCGGCAACTTCCCCTTCCGCGCTTCGGGCCGCGCCCGCGCCTCTATGGACCTCGACGGCTTCGTGAAAGTGCTGGCCGATAAGGAAACCGACGAAATCTTGGGCGTCCACATGATCGGGCCGCGCATTGCCGACCTGATTGCCGAAGCCGTAACGGCCATGGAGTTCCGCGCCTCGGCCGAGGACGTAGCCCGCATGAGCCACGCTCACCCTACCTACGCCGAAGCCATGAAAGAAGCTTGTCTGGCGGCTACTGAGAACCGGGCGATACATATGTAAGTCTGCGCTTGCATACCTACACGCAAAAAGCGGCTGGAGCTACTAGAGCTCCAGCCGCTTTTTGCGTGTAGGTTTAGCTACAAGGGATATTCTTTAATCAAGATGAATTTAACTTAATAAAGGTATCGTAAACAGGAGGTAACATTGGCTTAAACGTGCGCCTGTAGTTTTGTCGCTTTAAAAGTGCACGCTCAACTCCACGGTTCCATTTTCCTGTTCTAGTTTGTGTCGCAGGTAATTATTTGGAAAAGTGATGCTTACATCCGGCTACCACATAGCAGCTGTACCAAAAGATTTTCTGTGTTCATAGATTTCGCTACCTGCGGAGGGGTAGGGTGGTCTTGTGTGGCCGGTGGGAGAGTGCGTGCGCTTTTATATTTCCCTTTCTCACCCTTATCACCACCTGATGAGACATTTTTTACTGACGGGGCTACTCGTGTTGCTAGCCGCTTTGGGCCTGCAAGCCCAGGTTACGACCAGTAGCCTGACGGGCCTGATTAAAGACAGCGGCGGCGAAGCATCTATTGGCGCCACTGTGCAAGCCACGCACGTGCCCAGCGGCACCAAATACGGTGTGGCTACCAATGCCGAGGGCCGCTACACCATCCAAAATATGCGCGTGGGCGGACCTTACACCGTGACGGTAAGCTACATCGGCTACAAAGAGCAGACATTCAATGACATCAGCCTGACGCTGGGCCAGCCCTATGTGCTGAACGCTACCCTGACGGCCGAGGGCACAGAACTGCAAGGCGTGACGGTGACGGCCAACCCCGGCTCTATTCTAAACGCTGACAAAACCGGCGCCATCACCAATATCGACCGCACCGCTCTACAGCGCCTACCATCCATCAGCCGCTCGCTCGACGACTTCACTCGTCTCACACCCCAAGCCAACGGCACGGCTATTGGCGGCGGCAGCAACCGCTCCAACTATTTCAGCGTCGACGGCTCCGACTTTAACAACAATTTCGGTATTGGTACCGGAGGCAATCTACCAGCTGGTGGGGCTCCTATTTCGCTGGATGCCATTGAGGAAATATCGGTGAACGTGACGCCGTTTGACGTGCGCCAATCGGGCTTTACCGGAGCGGCTATTAATGCCGTAACGCGTTCAGGGAACAATGACTTCTCCGGCTCAGTCTACGGCTACTACCGCAACCAGAACTACCAGGGCGACAAGGTAGGCGACCAGCGCGTGGTACTACAGGACCAGCGCTTCTATCAGTATGGCTTCCGCCTAGGTGGCCCCATCATCAAGAACAAGCTGTTCTTCTTCGCCAACTTTGAGGACGAAGAAAACCGCACTCCCGGCCAGCAGCGTGTGGCCGCTACCGATGCCGTGCCCTTTGGCAGTGGCACCAACGTAGCCCGCCCCACGGCCGCCGAACTGGACCAGATCAGCAACTACCTGCGCACTACGTACGGATACGAAACCGGTCCCTACCAAGGCTACAGCTTCACGGCTCCGCGCACCAAGATCTTGGGTCGCCTGGACTGGAATATCAGCCAGAAGCACCGCGTGAATGTGCGCTACAGTCAGGTAGAAAGCCGAAACAGCAGCTTCCCCAGCACGTCGCGTAGTCCGTTCGGCAACTACACGTATCCTAACCCAGATCCGACTGGTACAAATCCGCCGGCTTTTGTGGCGGGTAGCGGCAACCGTCAAGCAAATACGGCGTTGTTCTTCCGCAACGCTACCTACTATCAGGAGGCAAACTTTTACTCGTTGGCGGCTGAGTTAAACTCGACCTTCGGTAACAACAAGTTCAATACGCTACGCGCTACCTACACCCGCCAAAACGACCCACGCAGCTCCGACAGCCAGCTATTCCCCTTCGTGGATATCCTGAAGGAGGGTACGCCGTTCACGTCGTTTGGCTACGAGCCCTTCACCTACGGCAACCTGCGCGACGTGAAGATTCTGTCCTTCAAAGATGACTTCAACTGGATTCTGGGTCGCCACAACGTAACCCTGGGTGCACAGGTAGACCTGAGCGAGACGAAGAACGGCTTCCAGCGCTTCGGCACCGGCTATTATACGTTTGCTTCCTGGAACGACTTTGTACAGGGCAACGCGCCGGTAGACTTTGGTATCACCTACCCCCTCTCGGCCGATTACTCGCAGCAGTTCCCCAGCTTTAAGTACGGTCAGTATTCAGTCTACGCCCAAGACGAAATTGCCGTGACCGACCGCCTGCGCATCACGCCCGGCTTGCGCGTAGACCTGACCAGCTACCCCAACAAGCTGGCTGAGCACCCGCTGATTACGCCGCTGTCATTTGCCGGTGGCGAGCAGATCAACGTGGCTAACCTGCCCAAGACCCAACTGCTGTGGTCACCGCGGGTAGGCTTCAACTTCGACGTGCTAGGCGACCGTTCTTTGCAGCTGCGCGGTGGTACAGGCATCTTCACGGGCCGTGTGCCCTACGTATGGATTGTGAGCCAAGCCGGCGATGCAGGCCTGCTCCAGATTACGCAGACCTACGGTTCCTCACCCGGTACCAGCGGCCCCATTGGCGACATTCGGTTCGACCCCAGCCCCACCGGCAACCGCCCCGACACGCCGCCCGTCGCTGGCACTGTTATTCCGAGCACCACCTCGTCGCTGGCCCGTAATTTCCGCTTCCCGCAGACTTGGAAATCCAGTCTGGCCGTGGATGCCAAGCTGCCTTTTGGGGTAGTGGGTACGCTGGAAGGTATTCTGAACCGCGATATTAATGCGGCCGTGTTCCGCAACGCGAACCTGGTTAAGCCCATCAATAGCTCATTGTACGTGAGTAACTATCCTGATAATCGTATCATCTACCCCAGCGCTAATACCAACAAGTACGTCAATCCGCTCATCAACGGGAAGCCAGTGGCCAATGGTACGTCTGGCGGCGGTGCTTACAATGCCATTGTGCTCGACAATGCCTCGCGTGGGTACTACTTCTCGCTGACTGGCAAGCTCGATAAGCAGTTCGACAACGGGCTGTTTGGCTCAGTGGCCTACACCTACACGGCTTCCAAGAACCTATTTGATGGTGGTGGTAGCCAGCCACTGTCGGCGTGGCAGGAAACGGCTACGGTGAACGGGGCTAACAATTTGGCACTAGGCTACAACGGTAACACCCTACCCCACCGCGTGGTAGGTTCCTTGTCGTATCGTCGCGAGTACCTAGGCCACTTGGCTACCACTATTTCGTTGTTCTACGACGGCGCCAGCCAAGGGCGCGCTTCCTACCTGTACTCGTCGGATTTCAACCGCGACGGCGCCAATGCCGACCTGATGTATATCCCGCGCGATGCGTCGGAAATCACCTTTGTGCCCATCACCACGGGTACCGGCGCCAGTCAGCAGACGCTCTTCACACCGCAACAGCAAAGCGACGCATTCTTTGCTTTCATTGACCAGGATGATTACCTGCGCAAGCGCAAAGGCAAGTATGCTGAGCGCAATGGTGCTACCTTCCCCTGGCGCAACCAGTTCGACGTGAAAATTCTGCAGGACCTCTTCACCGACATAGGCGGCAAGCGCAATACCTTACAGCTGAGCTTCGATGTGTTCAATGTGGGCAACTTGCTGAACAACAGCTGGGGCCGCTTCCAGCAGCGCACATTCAATAACGCTGCTATTCTGGAGCCCGCTAACACAAACAGCCTAGCGCCTACCCTAACGGCTAACGGCACACGGCCTACCTTCCGCATGAGCCGCGATAACGTAACGGGTCAACTGCTGACCAACACCTACCGCGACGCCGTGAGTCTGTCCTCTACCTACTACATGCAGATTGGCCTGCGCTACATTTTCAACTAACACTTAATCAATTAGAAAAGCCTGCTGCCTGTGGTAGCAGGCTTTTTTGTGCCTCCTTTTCAGATTTCCTCAACCCACTGTCATGTACAAGAAAATCACTTTGGTAGCTCTGCTTGCCTTCCTGCCGTTTAGCCTGCTGGCCTGGGGCGTAGAGGGCCACCGCGTTATCGGAAAAATTGCCGAAAACCACCTCAGCAAGAAAGCCCGCGCCCAGATACAGCAGTTGCTGGGTACCGAGCGGCTGCCGTTGGTAAGCACCTTTCCCGATGAAATCCGCCCCTACCCTGAGTTTGCCCATACCTCGCCTTGGCACTACGTGAACACGCCCGTGGGCCTTGGCCAAGATGAGTACATCCGCACCATCACTACGATGGAAAAGCCCAACGCCTACCGCGCCTTGCAGGAGCAGCTACAGAAGCTGAAGGACCCCGCTACCTCGAAAGAGGACAAAGTGTTTGCGCTAAAATTCATTGTGCATATTGTGGGCGATGTGCACCAGCCCATGCACACCGCCACGGCCGAAACCAGCGGCGGCAACAAGATCAAAGTGAAGTTTCGGGGACGGGAGTCGAACCTGCACAGCGTGTGGGACTCAGGCCTAGTAGATTACCCCGCCATTACCTACCTGGAAATGGCCCAGCAGCTCGACCACGCCACGAAATCTGAGGTGCGGCAGTGGCAGCAGGCAGTTCCCGCCACGTGGTTCTGGGAGTCCTACCAGCTCAGCCAACCCCTCCTCACCGAAGCCGAGCAACACCCCGACCTCGACTATACTTACTACCCCAAATACGCCCCTACTGTAGAGCAGCGCCTATTGCAAGCCGGCATCCGGCTGGCGGGCGTGCTGAATGAGGTGTACGGTGGTTGAAGGGTGGTCCTGTAGATGATTCTACACTAGAGATAGAAACACAAAGCAGGTAGTAAATGAGAAAGGCTACCATTTTGGTAGCCTTTCAACATGTTGATGGGGTCTGACTTACTCTTTTACCAAGCGCAAGGTAGTCCTCTGTTGGTCTTTGGTGATAATCAACAGCGTGTACATGCCTGCACGCAACGACGATACGTTAAGTTCATTGCTGCTGCTCAGCGTGCCTTGGGCATTCACAAGACCATAGGCGTCGGTAATCTGGTATTGGCTGCCAGCAAGGGGTAGGGTAGAAACTAAGTGCAGTTTATCGGTTACCGGGTTGGGGTACAACTGCACGGTAGGCGCAGCGGTGATGGAAGCGGTTGCGGTGGCGGTTGCTTTGGCTGCTACGCTGCTGCCAGCTTGGCTAATGCGCATCCAGTTGAGGTTCCAGCCACCAGTTTGCGCAAATACGCCGAAGCTGTAAGTGCCCGCCGTCACGCTCACCGTTTGCGATACGGTGGTCCAGGTTTGCCAGCCGCCGGTAGCCGGAATAGTTACTTTGCCTAGCTGAGTCGAGCCCGAGTTGAAATCCGACGACAGCGTGCCGCCGCTGGGACTGGCCACGCGGTACTCAATGGTGTAGGTGCCGGTGGTAGGAAAGGTGATATTGCTGTAGGCCATCCAGTCGCCGGCATCAATGTAGCCCACATTCTGGCCGCCGCCCGTGTCGGTAGTAGTTTGGGTTTGCACCCCCGACATGCTGCTGTAGCTCTCCGCTTCCAGGTTGATGGTAGTGGAAGTAGCAGCGGCAGGCCCATATACCTCTACCTCGTAGATGGAATAGCCGTAGGTGGTGGCGCGGCGCGTGCCGTAGATACGCAGGTAACGGCCCCGGCCAGCCAGGCCGGTAATGTCGTCAATGCTGCCGTCGCCGTTGATAACGGAGTGAATGGCGGTCCAGGAGGAGCCATCAAGCGAGGTTTGCAGCTGGTAGTCTTTGCCGTAAGCTGCTTCCCAGTTAATCTTGACCCGTGAGATATCCTTCACCGTGCCTAAATCGAGTTGTAAGTACTGCGGATCGGCGAAGGCGCTGGCCCAGCGGGAAGTCAGGTTGCCATCAATGGCCTTCGCAGCAGTGGTGCCACTATTTTCGCTGGACGACGCCACGGCGGCAACGGGCGTCAGGCGGGTAGGGGTAGGCGTAGGTGTGCTGCCGCTGAAGGGTAGGTTCACGTACAGCTGACCCAGCTCGGTGAGCTGGCCCGAGGCACCGCCAAGCAAATTGATGTTGGGTATCTCATTGTTTCGGCCCGAAAACCAGGCGTAGCGAAACACGGCCGGCTCGTTTTCCAGGTAATTCACGGCGGCAGTGAGGTAGCGCTTCTGCACATCCAGCGTGATCTGGTTTTGGGGCATATCACCGCACGAAAACTCGGTGAGCCAGATCGGCTTGCCGTACTTCTTCAGCTCCTCAATCTTATCGCGCAGCCACTGCTCCTCACACACATAGGTGTGCACGGCAATATAATCGACCTGGCAAGTGGGGCAGGCGGCGAAGAAAGCATCAAGGTATTGCGTGGGCGAGTAGTAGGTAGTGCCGTTTTCCGCTACACAGTCGCCGCAGTAGTTTACCGCCGGCGACACCAGCTTGAGGTTTTTGCGGCGGGCTACTTCCTGTAGCGTAGGCCACAGGGCGGCGGCCTGGGTAGGCGTAAGGTTGGCCTGACTACGGAAGTTGGGCTCATTAAACCCTAACAAGTACTTGGCCCCGGCCGGAATGTTGGCTGACAATCGGTCGGCGGTGAAGGGAGTTCCGTCCAGGTCGCGGCCCCACTGCATCGGCACGTAGTCGATGCCTAGGTTGGTGTAGACACTTGCCGCCCCAGCTTCGGGCTTGGAATACCAGTTGTACCACCAACTGATGCCGGGCGCCAGCGCTTGCATGTCGGCAGTCGAGTGGTAGCCGTAGGCGATGCCACGCTTTGCGCTTTTGGTTTGCGCAGTGGCTTGCTGCGGCCAGCAACTCAGTAAGGCCGCAGCGCCGAGCAGCCATCCCGTGGCTTGCCGGTGAAAAATCTTGTAAAGCTTGTGCATAGTAGGAAGGTGAAGTAGTGGAGTAGGGCGTTTAGCACCAGTTGGTTAGACTTGGTGTTTTTCAAAGATAGTTGCAATAAAGAAAGACCACCGTATAGGGTGGTCTTTCTTTATGAAGAACAGAACGGTACGCTTGAGCTTAGCCTGTTTGCCTAATGATGGCGCACAGCTATGGCATCCCAAGTGCAGCATACACTAGACTATATACCTGCCTTGCTTATGCTGAACAGGTAGAACGAAAAGCGGCTGAAGCTTCAGTCGCTTTTCGTTCTACACTGCTTTCCTACCCCCGCTTCTCCCGCCACGCCTGTTGCTGCGCCGCATCCAAAAACGTCCAGGCTACAATGCGGCTTATCTTATGCCCTTGCGCCATCGGAATGGTGCGCACCTCCGTAGCTCCTAGCTTTTGCAGCGACTTGTACAAGCCCGGCAAGGTCTCCTTTTTCGACACGAGGGTAGTAAACCAATAGCACGACTCCCGAAACAATGCGCTTTCCTCGGCCATGCGCCACAAAAAAGTCGCCTCGCCGCCGGGATACCACAGTTCTGTACCCTGCCCGCCAAAGTTGGGGGTAGGCCGTGCCTGTCGATTCGTGCCCAAATTCCGCTCTTTGCGCCGGTTGCTGGCTTCGGCCTCAGCTGCCGAGCTATGAAAGGGCGGATTGCACATTGTCGCATCAAAGACCTCGCGCGGCTTCAGTATACCGCTGAAGATGGAATTGCGGTCGGGTTGGTGCCGGAGTTCTAGGGCGCCCGTAAGAGTAAGGTTGCTGGCCACTAGTTGCTTACCCACCCGCAGGGCCGTTGTGTCTACATCGGTGCCTACAAAGCGCCACCCGTACTCATAGTGTCCGATGATGGGGTAGATGCAATTGGCGCCTACCCCCACATCCAGCACGCGCACAGCTTTGCCAGTGGGCACAACGCCCGCATTGCCATCGGCCAGCAAATCAGCGAGGTAGTGGATATAGTCGGCACGACCGGGGATGGGCGGGCACAGGTAGCCAGCCGGAATATCCCACTGCCGCATGCCGTAGAATTGCTTCAGCAACGCCCGGTTCAGCGCCTTCACGGCAGCCGGATCAGCAAAATCCAGGCTAGCATCGCCCGAAGGAGTAGCCATGACAAATGCGGCTAGTTCGGGCGCGGTGTGTACTAGCTGCGCAAAGTCGTAGCGGCCATGGTGGCGGTTGCGTGGGTGCAGGGTAGCAGGGGTAGCGTTAGGCGGCTGCGGCATCAGTAAGGCGTAGAGGGTAGGGCTAGAAACAGAAAGCGGCTGAAGCCACAGGAGCTTCAGCCGCTTGGGCTTATCGAGAGGTAAATTTACGCAACGGCGGCCGCTTTCACGTCGGTAGCGCTGGGGCCTTTGGGTCCCATTTCCACTTCAAAGGTCACGCGGTCATTCTCCTTGATGGGGTTGCGCAGGTTGTTGGCGTGCACAAATACGCTTTCTTGCGTCTCCGAATCCTTAATGAAACCGTAGCCCTTCGACTCGTTGAAGAACGTTACAATACCAGTACGAATCAAATCGGCCGGATCCATGTCTTCCCGGCGCACTACGCCAATCTGAATGTCTTCGGTCTTGATTTCTTTCTTCTTCTTCGGATCTGGCGGAGTGTCTACAATGTTGCCATTCTCATCTACGTAAGCCATCATCTCGTCTAGGCTCTGGCCTTTCTGGGCATTGGCTTGGCGTTCCTCCTTTTTCTCGGCTTTATCCAGCCGCTTCTTCAGGCGTTTCTTTTCGTTTTCTTTCTTACCAAACGTTGCTTGGGATCTACCCATGTCTTTTACCAGCTTTATAGGGTGGATGCGTTGGCCGATAAAGCCAAGCATTAGTATTCGTGAATACAATAGTACAGGTAACTTTCCGGTAAAGTTCAGCAGAGCTCTATAGAAACTACCTACTAACCTGTTTACCAGCTACGAAAGGCCGAAATAGACCTGTTCTACCCATTATTCAGTTCCGGCTCCTGACAACTTAGCGCGAAGGAAACCACTTCTCGCACCTCGCCCGCCGCTAAATCTCCGAGCCATATATCCCCTACCCGCACGCGCACCAAGCGCAAGGTAGGAAACCCTGCCGCCGCCGTCATCTTCCGGATCTGCCGGAATTTGCCTTCTGTTACCGTAATCGACACCCAACTGGTAGGCCCGTGGCGGTCGTCGCGAATTTTACGGGTACGAGGAGGAAAGTCTGGGACAGTTTCGAGGCGCCGTACCGCGCAAGGTAGCGTTTGGTACCGCACATCTCGAATACCGATTTCTACACCTTGTTGCAGTTGGGCTACCGCTTCTTCGGTAATAAGGCCATCCACCTGAGCATAATATTCCTTCTCTACCTTCCGGCCACGCACATACTCGCTCATGCGGCCGTCGGTGGTGAGCAGCAGCAAGCCTTCACTATGCTCGTCTAGACGCCCAATAGCCATAGTACCAGCCGGAAAATCATACAACTCCCCCAGCAGTTTCTTCTTTCGCAATTCGCATACAAACTGGCTGAGGTAACCGAATGGCTTGTGAAGTAAGAAATGCTGATGCGTACTCATGTGCTGCAAGGTAGCGCTTTCGGCTGTTCTCCTACCCCGATTCCTTGTCGCGGCGGCGCAACACGGCCACCGCAACACCTACCAAGCCGGCTATTACCAAGCCTTTCACCCAAGGGCTAATCACAGGCGGCGGCACCGACACTACCCCTGAAGCATCGGCCACAGCCGGGTGTCCTACATAGCGCCCCTTTGTCGGCACAGCTTGCGTCTGAAAATGGTCACGTAGCTCTTGCAGTTGGCGGCGCAATTCGTTGCCGTGCATAGCAATACCGTGTCCCGTAGCGGCTACCTCCGGCTCTAAGCCAGCCAGCAACTCCACCGAAGCTCGCGCAGCTTCCCAATCAGGCGTGAAGTAAGCGGGCGGCCCATGTACCTCTTGCTTTTGCTGCCAAGTAGCTACCACCGATTCACCTTTCACCGTCACGAAAGCGTCGCCAGCTAATAACGTACGGTCGCTCTCACGAAAAAATGACACGTGCCCCGGCGTGTGCCCCGGTGTATGCACCCAGCGCCACCCCGGCAGATGCGGAACCGATCCATCGTCTGGCAACGCTTTCACCCGACTACCTAGATCTAATGGCTCTTTAGGGTAGAGAAAGGATATAGCGGCCATACCACCGCCGCCCACGGTTGGGTCGGGTGGGGGGTAAGATGAAAGTCCTGTGAGGTAAGGCAACTCCAACGGGTGCGCATACACTTGCACAGTAGGCCACGCTTCCAGCAAATCGGGTAGCGCTCCTACATGGTCGAAGTGTCCATGCGTAAGTAAAATGGCTTGCGGCGGATTCGCTGGCCCAAATAGCTGTATGGCATATTCTTGAATATGCGCTGCCGACAAGGGTAGACCCGCATCGAGTAGTACCCAAGGCCTGCCTATTCCGGCCACTTCCGGCTCATTTATATAATATAGATTGACAAAGACATTACGCCACCCCACGATACCAGGAACTATAGGCTGTAAAGCAGGAGTATGAGCGCGGCTGGTGTTGTTGGAGAGCATAGGGTAGGG
>NZ_JAGETX010000017.1:0-75122 GCF_017589435.1 Hymenobacter defluvii | reverse complement strand
ATGCTAAGCTGGCCCTTGCCCCCATCTACGATAACCAGCTGGGGTAGGCTGGCACCTTCGTCTACAAGGCGACGGTAGCGGCGCGTTACGACTTCGTACATCGAATCGAAGTCGTTGGGACCAATCACCGTCTTAATATGGTAATGACGGTAATCCTTCTTGCTAGGGCGGGCATTACGGAAACACACCATCGCAGCCACCGGGTTGTCGCCCTGAAAGTTGGAGTTGTCGAAGCACTCAATGTGTTTGGGTAACTCCGTGAGGCGCAAGTCTTTCTTAATAGTTTCCATGATCCGTACCTCGTTCAAGTCTTTGGAGCGGTCGTTCATGCTTTCCTTTTCCTTGCGCAGGTAGAGTACGTTTTTGAGACTCAGTTCCAAGAGCTTACGTTTGTCGCCGATCTGTGGCTGAGCCACTGTTACGCCGGGTAGGGGCAGATCGGGTAGGGGTACGTTGGTCAAGATTTCCTTTGATTGGCTCTCGAACTCCTCGCGCATCTGCATGACCAAGGGCGCTAAGATATCCGCGTCCGACTCATCCAGCTTCTTCACTACCTCCAACGACTGCGTTAAGATGATAGAGCCGTTCATCACTTTGAGGTAGTTGATAAACGCTGATTTTTCGTTGGACGCAATGCTGAATACGTCGATGTTTGACAGCGACGCGTTGACAACTGTTGATTTGGCCTGGAATTCTTCCAGCTTATCCAACTTTTGCTTGAACTGATGCGCTAGCTCATACTGCTGATCCTGAGCGGCGGCGGTCATTTTCTCCCGGAAATAGGCCCGCGCTACCGTCAGGTTACCGTTCAGAATATTCCGAATCTGTGCAATGTATTGGTTGTACGTTTCTTCATCCTGCAAGCCCTCGCATGGCCCTTTGCAGTTGCCAAGATGATACTCTAAGCAAACTTTAAACTTACCAGCTTCTATATTTTGGGGCGACAGGTTATAGGTGCAAGTCCGCAACGGATACAACGCTCTGATTAGCTCTAGTATCACGTTCATGGCTGTGAGGTTGGCGTAGGGGCCGTAATAGCGACCATCGCCGGGCTTCTTGTTGCGGGTTGGGATGAGGCGCGGAAACCGCTCGTTGGTCAGCAGTAGGTAGGGATACGTCTTGCCATCTTTCAGTAGGATGTTGTACTTGGGCTGATGCTGCTTGATGAGGTTGTTCTCCAGCAAAAAGGCTTCTGACTCATTGTCCACAATGGTGAACTCGATGCGCTTGATGTTCTTGACCAGCTGCTGGGTCTTTTTGTTGTGGTCCTGCTTGGTGAAGTAGCTGCTTACGCGCTTTCGTATATCTACCGCCTTGCCAACGTAGATAATGCCCTCATCATCAAAGTATTTATAAATACCAGGACGATGGGGCAAATGGCGAATCTGTTCTTGCAAGTGGGCGTTGGCAGCCATAGGATAGGGTAAGTCGGAAGTTCCTAGTGCGTACGCACTGGTAGGAACAGGAGATTCAGTAAGAAACTGTGGCCTATAGAAACAGCAAATGGCGAGTGTTTATCACCGCCATTTGCTGTTTTTTATGAAAAGATGCCCTAAATATCCTGATTGCGGATATCTTCTAGTTTCACTTGGTTGAGCTTCTGGTCGTCTGGGATGGTGTCGCGCTGACCAGCGCCGTAGTAGCGGCTGCAATCAATTTCCACAGTCAGCGGCTTTGCTGGCTTCGGAAACGGACCGGTGCTAATGCCGATGTTCTTATTGTCGGCATACACCTTCTTCATAAACAAGCCATAGAGGGGTAGGGCCATGCGGGCACCCTGGCCGTCGCGGCCGGAGCGGAAGTGAATGCTACGGTCCTCGCCGCCTACCCACATGCCGCACACCAAGTCGGGCGTGATGCCCATGAACCAGCCATCGGAATAGTTACTGGTGGTGCCAGTCTTGGCGCCCATTTCGTAGGGGAATTTGAAGCCAGTTTTCAGAATGGTGCTGGTGCCGCCGCGCTCTGTAGTAGAGGCTTGCAGCAGGTAGGTCATCAGGTAGGCGGTTTCCTCACTGATGGGCGTGCGAGTCTGGGGCACAAACTCAATCAGCGTATTACCGTTTTTGTCTTCAATGCGCGTCACCATCATGGGGGCGGTCCACACGCCTTTGTTCACGAAGGTGCCATAGGCGCCGCACAGTTCAAACACGCTCACGTCGCTGGAACCGAATCCTACGGCTGGCACCGCCTCAATGGGGGAAGTGATACCCAAGCGTTTGGCGTATTCTACCACCGTTTGGGGTCCTAGTTTCTGTACTAGAAAGGCTGTGATGGAGTTCATTGACCGCGCCAACGCCTGCCGAATCGTATACATCTGGCCAGAGTATTTGCCCTCGAAATTTCGGGGCGTATAGCTAGGGCGGCCCGCCTCGGCAGGAAACGTTACGGGTACGTCGGCCACTTGATAGCAGGGCGAATAGCCCTGGTCGATGGCCGCCAAATACACAAAGGGCTTGAAGGTAGAACCCGGCTGGCGCATGCCCTGCTTTACGTGGTCATACTTGAAGTAGCGGAAATCGTTGCCGCCTACCCACGCCCTGATTTGTCCATTCAGTGGGTTCATGGCCATGAATCCGGTTTGTAGGAAACGCTTGTAGTACGCCAGTGAGTCCATCGGGGACATTGTCACTTCCTTTTCGCCTTGCCACGTGAAGACCGTCATCTTGTACTTCTTGCGCAGATAGTAGTTGATGGAGTCCTTATTGCCATCGAAGCGGTTGTTGAGCGAGCGGTAGCGGCCCGTACGCTTGATGGCGGTTTGCAGGAAGTTTGGAATCACACGGCCGTTTTCATCGCGCCAGGGCTGCTGGCCCTTCCACACCCGGTCAAACAGCTTTTGTTGCTGCTTCATGTGCTCGGCCACGGCTTGCTCGGCGTACTTCTGCATACGCGAGTCGATGGTCGTGTAAATCTTCAGGCCGTCGGCGTAGAGGTCGTGGTCGGTTTCGCGGGCCCATTGTAGCAGAAGCTTGCCTAGCTCGGTGCGGAAGTAGGGCGCAATCCCTTTGTTCTGATTCTCGACGCTGTAGTTGAGCTTGATGTTGGTGGCAACGGCCTTTGAATACTCGGGCTCCGTGATGTAGCCATATTTCTGCATCTGACCTAGCACCCAGTCGCGTCGGCGCTTGGAGCGCTCCGGGTTACGGACGGGGTTAAACCACGACGGCCCGTTCACCAAACCCGCCAGCAAAGCCGATTCTTCCAGCTTCAGGTCTTTGGGCTTCTTATTAAAGAACGTCTTGGCTGCTACGTTGATACCAAAGGCATTCGAGCCAAATTCAGCCTGGTTGAGGTACATGCGCAGGATTTCGCGCTTGGTGTAGTTGCGCTCCAGGCGCACGGCCATAATCCACTCTTTGGTCTTCACAATGAGTACGCGCAGGCCTTTGGTGTCATTCAGCAGGCCGTCGTTCAGGTCCTCCCGTGTACGGAACAACAGCTTGGCCAACTGCTGCGTGAGAGTAGAGCCACCTCCGCCTTTGCTACCCGTCAGGATGCCGCTAGCCACCCGGCCCATTGCTTTCAAGTCGATACCCGAGTGGGCCTCGAAGCGCACGTCTTCGGTGGCAATCAGAGCGTCGATCAGGTTTTGAGGTAGGTCCTTATACTCGGCGGGCGTGCGGTTTTCGCGGAAGTATTTACCCATCAGTGCGCCATCGGCCGAATAGATCTCGGAAGCCAGTTCGCTTTTCGGATTTTCCAGCGTTTTCAGGTTGGGCATACGCCCAAACAGGTTCAGAAAGTTGACGCTGACAGCCCAGACGTACAGAACGAACAGCGCCAGCCCGCCCCCAAACAGCACCCACAGCGTCCGGGTGATGCCCTGGAAGCGGTGGCTCCGCTGAGGTTTGCGCGAGGAGGGTTTATTCTTCGTGGCAGGATAGGCCATGGGAGAAGTAAAAGTTGAGAAGTAAGAATGAAGTAGGAAATGGAAAGCTGCCCTGCCTAATACTCTGATTTGCAAACAAAAATATTATTAACAGCGGCGGCATTTGCATCAATACTTCACCCAAAATTAGCGGAAATTGTTGTCGTAGAATTGCTGGTACTCTTCCAGGTTCTTGGTTTGACGTAGCAGCGGCAGGTTCTCCGTGCTAATCACAACTGTTTGGTAGCCCGCGCCCCGCAATCGGCTTAGCGGCGACTGAGGTCCGCGCAACTTAAGCGCATAGCTCTGTGCTTCCTTCAGGGTAGGGAGGCTGCCCACGACTACCAAAACTTGCGCATCTCCGAGCGCCTCAGTTTGCACCGATAAGTTCTTAGCCCGGTAGAAACGGCCATTATAAGCTTCCAACTGCTTGGGCAGTTCCGCCAGCAGGGTGGCGTCTGACGAGAAAACCAACGCTACGGTGTGCGCCGAGGTAGGCGCTGCGGTATAGGGGGTAGCCGATTTGGCAGGCTCCGCTGCCGCAGGTGCGGGGGCAGTACCATTTGGTGCCGGAGACGCGGCAGCTGGAGTAGGCGTCTGACCAGGCGCTGGCACCGGTGCCGACGACGATGGTGCAGGTGTTGGAGCAGCAGTCCCTGCCGGTGGGGTAGGAGTGGCGCCAGGGGTAGGCACTATGTTGCGCGATGGTGAGGCCGCCGGGAGCTCCGGGCGGTACACCTCTACTGGCGTTGCAGGCACGGGAGCCTGGTAGTAAGCCCGCGGGCGAGTGTCTACCTCACCCGGCCGGAAGTTGGATACGATGGGTTTCTGCGTGCTGGCCAGCGCACCCGGCAACTGCCCAGCCTCGTATTTCTGGTAAGATGCCTGCAACGTAGTGGCCTCACTCACCAATGGACTATCCGGGTACTCCTTAATGAATTTTTCTACGGCTGCTTTGGCCGTAGGAGGCGTTTGGGTCCGGATGGTAAGCAGGGTATTCAAGTAAGCCGCCCGGTCGTTGAGATCGGTATCGGGGTATTGCTGTCGGGCCTGCGTCAGAGTAGCGGATGCTTGAGTAAAATCCTGCCGCTTATACTGCGCGAAGGCCGAATCCAACTGCACCCCCATTTTCTCATTGGCAACGGATACGCGCCGCAGGTACTCCGGATCGGCCACCAGCTTGGCATACGATGAGTTTGGAAACTGACCCCGCAGCTTCTGCGCGTATACTTCAGCCCGCGGGTTATTCTGATCCTTATATAATAAGTAGAGGCTGTAATATACTTCCGGGGCGTGCTTGGTAGCAGGAAAACGCGTCAGCAGTTGCTCGTAGGATTCAATAGCGCGGGCCGGCTCTTGCAGCTGAAGACGGTAGATGGCCCCCAGCGCAAACAATGCCTCTTCCACTTGAAGCTGCGAGGTTTGCAACTGCGGCTCCGTAAGCGGAATGCTTTGGCGATACTGCGCTACCAGCGTTTGCAATTGGGCTTCTGGGGTAGGTGCGGCGGCTGGCGTGGAGCCCAATTGGGCACCGTTTACAATATTTTCGCTGCCGGCTGCTATGGCCGTTACAGGTGTCCCGCCGTTCTGATCGTTCACAGGCGAGTTGCTGGCCTGCGTTACGATGCGCCAGTTGTCCTGAAGTGGTCTATTACCCCACTTCCGCAAGAAGTCGGCGCGGGCCGTGCTCATGGAGGTAGGGTTGTCGAAATACCAAGCCGCGCCGGTGCTGGTACTGGCAAACAAATCGGGGTCGGTGCCCACGTTGCCGGAGCGCTCCGCACTGAGGCCAGTCGCTGTTTGTAGGCGGTTTTGTGCTTCAGCGGCTTTCTTGGCGCGTACTTCCGCCTCGCGGCGTGTATCTAACTCAGCTTGAGCGTAGGCATTCAAGCGCGTATCCAACTCAGCTGGCGCCAGTTTCGCCAGGGCTTGCAGACTGTCCTGCGTTTCCACAATCGTAATCTGCTGGGCAAACTGTTGCAGCACTTCGCTCCGCTCCGCCGTTACAGCGTACTCGGGCACCTCGCGGGGCATCGCTTGCACAGCACTATCATAGTAGGCCGCGGCGGCACGATATTTCTGTAGGTTGTCGTAATAAATACGCCCGGCCAGCAACTGAGTGTAGCCTTTCTGCGCACGGTTGCTACCACCGGCTCTAGCCGATTGACGCAGAAGCGTCAAAGCCTCGGGGTAGCGTTGCTGGCGGTATTCCAGGCGCGCCATCTCGTAGTAAATCTTGTCGCGGTACTCCTTATTGTTCGGGTTGCGGAGCAGCTTCGCGAAGTATTTATTTAAACGCGTCCGATCTTCCTGATCCAAATTCGACACCTGGCCCAACAGCAATTTGGAGTAGAAATCCAGCTCGTAGGGCGGGTTGCGCTTTAGAATCTGATTCAGTTCGGCGTAAGCTTTCTTGTCTTCTCCGGCCTGCTGATACAGCTGCGCCAAAATGTAGCGCGTGCGCGACTGCTCATTCTTGGGCTCTACCAGCGGCACCGCTCGCTCCAAGTTGTCAATGGCCCGTTGCGGCTCGTTCATCGCCAAATAATACTCGGCGCGGGTCAGAAACAAGTCCTTAGCATTTACCGGCGTACCTTCCTCCCGCTCCAGAATAGAGGAAACCGCGGCGGCGCTTTCGTATTCCTTCATCGCCATAAACGAGCGCATCAGCCAAATGAGAGCAGCATGACGCGTATTAATATCCGGGCTGGTGGTGTTAATAAAGCGGAAGGTTTTTACCGCGTCCTCATACTCCATTTTATAAAACCGTGCCTTGCCCACCAGCAGGTAGGCATCGTCGGTCCAGTCGCTGCCGGGGCGGTGCTGGATGGGTAGGGAGGCTTTCTTGATGATATCGTCGAGGTCGGCCGCCAGGCGAGTAGCCGTGGCTTCGTCGAGGGTAGGAAACAATGACAGGACGTGGTTGTAGTCGTTTACGCGAGCTTTATAGAGGTCTGCCTCTACGGCGCGCATTTTCTCCCGCGCCAGAAAATACGCGTTGTCGCGGGCTACCACATTATCATAGGCATGACCAACCAGCGAGCGGTTCTCGGAAGAACAAGCCGTGAGAAATACGCCCAGTAGCAAGCAGCCAGCTAGGACAGAGAGCAGACGAAAAGGTAGCAGAGTAATCAAAGGCACAGGCAGGTAGACGCGGTATGGAGCAGGTAAAACGCACGCCGTCGGCCAATTTGTTCGGCCATGTTGCGCGGGATTTCTACACAACGCCGTCAGACCGGTAAAATTACGGGATTTTCCGGGGCAAACGGCCGACGCGCAAGCCGGAGTTTGCGTAGAAAGAAAGGTAGTACGCCGAAAATCAATACTTTCGCACCCCCAATGCCTCTTTTATGGCCGTTCCTACCCCTTCCGAGCCAGATTTTGATAGCAATAACCGCTTGCGTGCGCTGGCCAAGTATTCAGGGCTAGGCTTTCAGATGCTGGGTATTATTGGGGTATTCACATTCATCGGGATAAAGCTGGACGACTACCTGCACACCAAAAAACCGTGGTGGACCGTGGCCTTTGTGCTCGTGGGAGTAATTGGCGCCATGTACCAGGTAATTCGGTCTGTCACCCACGACGAGTAGCGTTCTTCGCGTACATCATAAAATATATGCTACAGTTTTTTCGCCAACTGTTGATTTTCTCCCTGCTCATCGGCGCTGTGCTATATGCCTTGCATACACAGTATGGTACTACCCTCGTGCACCCCTTAGCAGGTTACATCTTCAGTTTCTTTATACTTATTACCATCATCACGTACTGGATTACCCTACGTCTGGTGCGCATCAGCCCCGATAACTTCATGGCGGCCTATTTCGGCTCCATGGTTTTGCGGCTGCTTTTGTCGTTGGGCTTGGTTCTGGTCTACCTCTACCGGGGTGGCGCCCGCGAAGGCGATGCTCGTTGGACCTTCCTCGGCGCCTTTTTTATCCTCTATTTTCTCTTCGCCGGATTTGAAGTCTGGACTGTTCTGAGTAACTTGCGCCCGTTTTCAAAACGGGGTGTAACTATTACATGAAGTTTTTGTGAACCCATCACTAAGCCTTTCTGAATGAAGCGTTTATTTATTGCTCTCTTCTGGATTCTTTCGCTTCCCGTCTTCGCGCAGCACACCGCCGACACCATGACAGAGGCTTCAGACTCGGAAGCCTTCAAGCCGGGCGAGATGATTCTGCACCACATCGGCGATTCGCACGAGTGGCACTGGTTCTCCACCGATAACGACCATTTCACTACCTATCTACCGGTTATTGCCTACCAACCCGGCAAAGGAGTAGAGGTATTTTCGTCGAAGCATCTGGCTGAAGGCGAAACCTACCACGGCCTGAAGCTGGAGCACGAACATCTGGTAGCCGAGGACGGTGGCAAGGTGTACGATTTCTCCCTAACGAAGAATGCCTTCGCGCTATTGCTGAGCAGCGTGTTGATGCTGATTCTCTTCATCAGCGTAGGTAATGGCTTCAAGAAGCGCCACGGACAAGCACCGCGGGGCTTGCAGTCATTCTTTGAGCCCATCATCATCTTCGTACGGGATGAGGTAGCTAAGAAATCCATTGGGCCGAAGTACGAGAAGTACATGCCCTACCTGCTCACGGTGTTCTTCTTTATCTGGTTCAACAACTTGCTGGGCCTCACGCCGGGCGCCGCCAACCTCACCGGCAACATCGCCGTGACGTTCACGCTGGCCGCCATGACGCTGCTCATCACCTTGTTCAGCAGCAACAAAAACTACTGGGCGCACATCTTTGCCACCCCCGGCGTACCCAAGCCACTGCTCATCATCATGATTCCGGTGGAATTGATTGGTGTTGTGGTAAAGCCTTTCTCGCTGATGGTTCGTTTGTTTGCTAACATGACGGCCGGCCACATCGTAACGCTGAGCTTCATTAGCTTGATTTTCATTTTCCGCAGCCTGGCTATCAGCCCTGCTTCGTTGGCCTTTGGCCTGTTCATTAATATTCTGGAATTGCTGGTAGCCATTCTGCAAGCCTACATCTTCACCCTGCTCACAGCCATGTACATTGGCGGCGCGGTAGAAGAGCATCACCACGATGAGGCGGACTACCAGATGGAGGGCGACCATATTGCTCCCACGGCCGCTCACTAAGGTTTTACCACCCCTCTTTTTTTGTTTTCACACTCCCCACAAACCTCTTTTATTATGCTTCTCTCTTTGTTGTTGCAGGTTGCCAATTCGGTTGGTCTGGCTGTATTCGGTGCCGGTATCGGTGCTGGTCTAGTAGCCCTGGGCGCTGGTCTGGGTATTGGCCGTATTGGTGGTCAGGCAATGGAAGCCATCGGCCGTCAGCCGGAGGCTTCGGGCAAGATCCAAACTGCTATGCTGATCGTAGCCGCCCTCATTGAAGGTCTGGCCCTGTTCGCAGTGGTAGTTTGCCTGCTGATTTCCCTCAACCTGTCGCCCCAATAAGGTAGAGCAGTAGATGGAGCAGCCCGCTGCGCTTCGCTTCGGCGCACGGCGTAGCGGGCTGATTCAGCTTTCAGGTAGGGAGTTATAGGAAGGCGGCGTTGCGTAAGATGCCGCTTCTTTCTCACTGCACCTGCCTACCTGTTTTTTGCTTACGCAGTACGATGTATCGCTGACTGACGACCCTCCCATGAATCTCGTAACCCCCGAATTAGGCCTGATTTTCTGGCAGACGGTGATTTTCCTCATCGTACTGTTCTTGCTCGCCAAGTTTGCCTGGCGCCCCATCCTCAGCTCGCTGAAGGAGCGCGAAACCTCCATTGAAAACGCATTGCGCATGGCCGACCAGGCCAAGCTGGAAATGCAGCAGCTGAAAGCCAGCAACGAAAAACTGTTGGCCGAAGCCCGTCTGGAGCGCGACCGTATTCTGAAGGAAGCCTCGGCTGTTGCTACCCAGCACATCGAGGAAGCCAAGAATAAGGCAACTGAGGAAGGCAACCGCATGATTACGCAAGCCCGCGAAGCTATCCAACAGGAAAAGAACATGGCGCTGGCCGAGGTGAAAAACACCGCCGCTCAGTTGTCGATTGACGTAGCCGAGCGCATCCTGCGCCGCGAGCTAACCGACGCCCCCGCCCAGCAGCAGCTGGTGGATTCTTACCTGAAAGAAGTAAAGCTTAACTAAGCTGTTCGCGAGTGGCGGTTAGCTGTTGGCTTCTACAAGCACGACAAGAGCTACTAGCCATCAGCCATCAGCTATCAGCTAAAAAAAATGTCTGAACAACGAGTTGCTTCCCGATACGCTAAGTCGCTGCTGGATTTGGCAGAAGAGCAGGGCAATCTGGCGGCCGTGAAGGCTGATATGGATCTGTTCCGCCAAACGCTGGACGAGAGCCGCGACCTACGCCTGTTGCTCCGCAACCCTATCGTGAACCACGATAAGAAACTGGCTATTCTGAAAGCTGTTTTCGGAAGCAAAGTCTCGGATTTGACGATGAAATTCCTGTCCATCATCACCCAGAAAAACCGCGAAAGCGCTCTGGAATATATTGGGCCGGAATTCATTCATCAATATAATGTGTTGAAGAGCGTGCAGGTAGCCGAGGTAACCACGGCCACGCCGCTCACAGCAGAACTGCGCACCCGCATGAATACGTTGGTGCAGCAGCAAACCGGCTCGCAAGAGGTGCAGCTAACGGAAAAGGTAGACCCGGCTCTTATTGGTGGCTTCGTGCTGCGGGTAGGCGACCAGCTCATCGACGACTCCGTGCGCTACCGCCTGCAAAAGCTGCGGACCGAATTTTCTAAGAACCCCTACCAATCCCAACTATAAGTCATGGCAGAAGTACGTCCGGATGAAGTATCCGCTATTCTGCGGGAGCAGTTGTCGAACTTCAAGACCGAAGCCGAACTCGAAGAAGTCGGAACGGTTTTGCAGGTAGGCGACGGTGTAGCCCGCATCTACGGGCTGGGCAAAGCCCAGTCGGGGGAGCTACTTGAGTTTGAAAATGGCCTGCAAGCCCTAGTGCTGAACCTGGAAGAAGACAACGTAGGTGCCGTAATGCTCGGCGACTACTCTGATATCCGGGAAGGTGCTACGGTGCGCCGTACCAATAAAATTGCTGCTATCCAGGTAGGCGAGGGCATCATTGGCCGCGTGGTAAACACGCTGGGTCAGCCTATCGACGGCCGTGGTCCTATCACAGGCGAAACCTACGAGATGCCACTGGAGCGTAAGGCTCCTGGTGTTATCTACCGTCAGCCTGTAAACGAGCCCCTGCAAACCGGCATCAAGGCTATCGACGCCATGATTCCGATTGGCCGTGGCCAGCGTGAGTTGATCATTGGTGACCGTCAGACAGGTAAGTCGACGGTAGCCATTGACACCATCCTGAACCAGCGTGAGTTCTACGACCGCGGTGAGCCAGTATTCTGCATCTACGTAGCCGTAGGTCAGAAAGCTTCTACGGTAGCCCAGGTAGTAAACGCCCTGCAACGCGGTGGTGCTATGGACTACACAGTAGTAGTGTCGGCTTCGGCTTCGGACCCAGCTCCTATGCAGTTCTACGCTCCCTTCACGGGTGCTGCCATCGGCGAGTTCTTCCGCGATACGGGTCGTCCCGCACTGGTAGTGTATGATGACTTGTCGAAGCAGGCTGTGGCTTACCGTGAGGTGTCGCTGTTGCTCCGTCGTCCTCCCGGACGCGAAGCCTACCCTGGTGATGTATTCTACCTGCACAGCCGCTTGCTGGAGCGCGCCGCGAAGATCAACGCTTCCGATGTGATTGCTCGCGACATGAACGATTTGCCCGACAGCATCAAGCACATCGCCAAAGGTGGTGGCTCGCTGACGGCCCTGCCGCTCATCGAAACGCAGGCAGGTGACGTGTCGGCCTATATTCCAACCAACGTAATTTCGATTACGGACGGCCAGATCTTCCTCGAAACCAACTTGTTCAACTCGGGTGTACGTCCGGCTATCAACGTGGGTATCTCGGTATCGCGGGTAGGGGGTAATGCCCAGATCAAGTCGATGAAGAAGGTAGCTGGTACGCTGAAGCTAGACCAGGCGCAGTTCCGCGAGCTGGAAGCCTTCGCTAAATTCGGTTCTGACCTTGATGCTTCGACCAAGCTCACCATTGAGCGTGGCCGCCGCAACCTCGAAATCCTGAAGCAGCCGCAATTCTCGCCCCAGCGCGTAGAAGACCAGGTAGCCGTTATCTACGCTGCTACCAACGGTCTGCTCGACCAGGTGCCCGTGAACAAGGTGCGCGAGTTCGAGAAGGAGTTTGTGCAAGTAATGACCACCCGCCACCCCGAGGCTTTACAAGCTCTGAAAGCCGGTAAGCTCGACGACAGCGTGACCAACGCCATTCGTCAGGTAGCCCGCGACCTTTCGGCGGTATACGCTTCGAAATAATTATCTAGCTGTCAGTTGTTGGTTGTCAGTTGTCAGGACAAGGCGAAAGCTCATCCAAACTGACAACCGACAACTAGCAACTGACAACTTATTTTAACAAAATGGCTAGCTTAAAAGAAGTCCGCAACCGCATCGTATCGGTGCAGAGTACGCAGCAGATCACCAAAGCCATGAAGATGGTGGCGGCTGCTAAGTTGCGTCGGGCCCAGGATAATATTCTGCGGATGCGCCCCTACGCTCAGCGCCTCAACGGCATTCTGGCAAACCTAACGGGCCTAACTGGCGGCGAGATGGTGAGCGAATACGCGGAGCAGCGCGACGCGCATCGGATATTGGTTATCGCCATTACGTCGGACCGTGGCTTGGCGGGTGCTTTCAATAGCAACATCTTCAAGGGCGTGAATGCCTTGCTGCGCGAGCAATATGCCGCGCAGGCTGCTGCTGGCAACGTAACCGTGATGGCCATTGGCCGGAAGGCGCAGGATTACTTTGGTCGTCGCCTACCCACGTTGGGCAGCTATGGTCATGTGTTCACGCAACTGTCGTTCGACACGGTACGTGCAGCGGCGGAGCAAGCAATGGATGGCTTCCGCAACGGCGACTTCGACCAAGTGGTGATGGTGTACAACGAGTTCCGGAACGTGGCCACGCAAATTGTGCGCACCGAGCAGTTGTTGCCCCTGGTACCCGCTGAGGCTACCGAGGAAACGGCTACTACCAACGTCGATTACCTGTTCGAGCCCTCGAAAGAGGAAATTGTACAGACGCTGATTCCGCAGTCGTTGAAGATACAGCTGTATAAGGCCGTATTGGAAAGCAACGCTTCGGAGCATGGCGCCCGTATGACGGCCATGGACAAAGCTACCGACAACGCTGGTGAACTGCTGAAATCGTTGAAACTGACTTACAACCGGACGCGTCAGGCAGCCATTACCACCGAAATTCTCGAAATCGTGGGTGGTGCTGAGGCGCTAGCCGCTGGGTAAGTTGACCTGCTGATTACCACAAGAAAGCCCGTTTCTGTTTCAGAAACGGGCTTTCTTCTTTATGCTTCGGTAAACTAAGCTGTCATTCTGAAGGCAGTGAGGAATTTAAGTACATTCAGCAATGAGTAAACTTAAATTACTCACTGCGTTTGGAATGACAGTCTATGCTTCCTGTGCGTACTGTCGGCTGGCTAGCTCCTTGCTGGGGGTAGGCACGGGCGTATTCTGTTCCAACAGCTCCAGAATGTCGGCGGGCGTGATTTCCGTGAAGTCCTTGATGACGCGAATTGGCGCTTGAAACTTGTCGGCCGATACGCTGGTGCTGAGGCATAGGCAGCGCATACCGGCTTTGTAAGCAGCTTGCTCGCCCATGATGGCATCCTCAAACACCAAGCAACGCTCAGGTGGAATGCCTACCTTTTCTGCCGCCACGGAATACGTGTCGCCGTGGGGTTTGCCCCGGTCCACGTCATCCTTGGTAATTAGCTCGTCGAAATAGCGGCGTAGGTTGAGGTGGTCAATGATGTAGCTAATGGTGTCGTTGCCGGAGCCGGTGCCGAGGGCAATGCGGAACCCCGCAGTGCGGGCGGCTTCCAGAAACGGCGTGAGGCCGCTTACTTCTTGGCGGTCGTCCCAATAGAGCGTGCGGTAGAGAAATTCCCGTTGGGCCGTGTAGCGCTCAATATCTTCCTCCGGCACGGGATGTCGAAAAACTGATCGAAGAATGGCACCAGCGGGCATGCCATTCAAACGTTCAAGTAATTGGCGTGCGTTTGTGGTTAGTCCTAAGTCTCGGAATAACATCTGAAAGGCATGAGCTTGGATGTCGGTATTATTGACAATAACCCCATCCATGTCGAAGATGAGGGCATAGTCGGATGCCTGGGCCATAGGGTAGGGAAGAAGGTAACTAAAAGATAACGTGCTTCCGCTTACGCAAACAGTCCACTTTTGACTAAGGAAAGCAACATTTTAACGCGCAGAGTCTATCTTTGACCCGTCTAAACCGGGGTGCTACGGCATCTGCATTTTGTCTGTGATTTGAAAAAAAGTCTGTCTTTCCTACTAGCAGCAGCGTTGGCACTACCTGCCATCGCGCAAAAAAAATCCTCTCAGAAGTTAGAGCGTCCCAAACTGGTGGTGGGTATTGTGGTAGACCAGATGCGTTACGACTACCTCTACCGCTACTGGGACAAGTATGGTAAAGACGGGTTTCGGCGTTTGCTGGGCGAAGGATTCAGCTACGAAAATGCCCATTACAATTACGTGCCTACCTATACTGGACCGGGCCACGCCAGCATCTACACAGGCACTACACCCTCGGTGCACGGCATCATCGGCAACGATTGGTATGAGCGCGAGGCGGGTAAGAATACCTATGTAACCGAAGACAATACTGTGCAGACAGTGGGGAGCACGGGCACGGTAGGGCAACAGTCGCCGCGCCACATGTTGACCACGACCATCACCGATGAGCTGCGCTTGGCTACCAACTTCCATAACAAAACGATTGCCGTGTGTATCAAAGACCGCGGCTCTGTGTTGCCCGGTGGACACACCGCCAACGCGGCGTACTGGTACGATGGCAAGACGGGCTCCTTTATTTCGAGCACTTTTTATCAGAATAGCCTGCCCGAATGGGTAAAGGCGTTCAACGACCGGAAGCTGCCGGCGCAGTACCTGAGCCGGCCTTGGCAAACGCTCCTACCCATTGAACAATACACCGAAAGCACGCCCGACGATGTGCCGTGGGAAGGTTCTTTCAGGGGAGAAGCCAAGCCTGTGTTCCCGCACAACCTACCCCAATTGAGCGGCTTACCCGATGCCTCGGTGGCCGCTAAGTTGCGCGATGCAGGTGAGCCAGTGCCTGTTACGAACCTGGATGTGGTGCGCTCTACCCCCTTCGGCAACACGCTGGTGGCGGAGCTGGCGATGGAAGCAGTGCGGGCCGAGCAGTTGGGCCAGCGCGGCATCACGGACTTTATGCCGGTCAGCTTTTCGTCTACCGACTACGTGGGGCACCAGTTTGGGCCGAATTCCATTGAAGCCGAAGACACCTACCTGCGCCTCGACCAGGACATTGCCCGCCTGCTAGCCTACCTCGACAAAACCCTGGGGAAAGGCAATACACTGGTGTTTCTAACCGCCGACCACGGGGCCGCGCATTCGCCTAATTTTCTAATTGATAAGAAAATTCCAGCCGGCGCGGTAGGGCCACGCTTTATGCGCGACTCGGTGCAGCACGAACTGGTACGCCGCCACGGTGCCGGCAATTGGGTGCTCACGTACGAAAACCAGCAAGTGTACCTGAACCGGCCACTTATTGCGCAGAAGAAACTGGACTTGCGCCTGATGCAGGACGAAGTAGCCAGCATTATGCTGCAATTTGCGGGCGTCACGCGCGCCATCACCGCCGACGACGTGCAGAAGTCGCACTGGGAAAGCGGAATGCTGATGTACCTGGAAAACGGGTATTTCCCGAAGCGTTCCGGCGACGTGCTGGTGGTGCTGGAGCCCGGCTGGCTGGAATCGGGTTCCTACCCTGCTCCCAACAAAGGCACCACCCACGGCTCGGCCTCGGCCTACGATACCCACGTGCCCATGCTATTTTGGGGCTGGCACGTGAAGCACGGCGCCTCGGCGGCGCCGGCTGTGATACCAGACATTGCGCCCACCGTAGCGCGGTGGCTACATATTCAGGAGCCTGACGGCTGCACCGGTCAGCCATTGCAGGAAGTCCTGAACTGGTAGTATGATTTTTAGAAATTGTGGCTGCTGTTTTTCGTTTTAGTGCCGTATAAGGCTATCTTGGGAAAAACACGCAACTTCGCGGAATACAAGCCCAACATAGCTCAATGCTATCCGTACAGCACACGCCCACCACTGCATAATTCCCTACTAAATACTTTTTACCCTCAATGGCTAAGTTTAACCCCTGGCACGACGTATCACGCGGCGAAAATGCCCCGACGCTGGTAAACGGCATTATCGAAATCCCCAAAGGTTCGAAAGCAAAATATGAACTGGACAAGGATAGCGGCCTGCTGAAACTAGACCGCGTGCTGTTCTCGGCTGTGCATTATCCCGCCGCCTACGGCTTCATTCCGCAGACCTACTGCGACGACAAAGACCCGCTCGATATTCTGGTGCTGTGCTCTGTGGACCTAGTGCCCATGTGCGTGGTAGAAGCCAAAGTTATTGGCGTGATGCAAATGATTGACGGCGATGAGGAAGACGACAAAATTATTGCTGTAGCTGCCCACGACATTTCCGTTAATCACTTCAACGAGCTGGAAGACCTACCTCCCCACATGCTCTTGGAGATGCAACGCTTCTTTGAAGACTACAAGGCTTTGGAGCACAAGCAAGTAACAGTGGAGCGCTTTATGGGCCGCGAGCAGGCCTACCGCATCATTGAAGAAAGCATCACGCTGTATAATACCACGTTTAGCAAAGAAAATGTCGCGGCCGATTCAGTAGCTGAAACTTCGACCAAAGCGTAGTACCAACTGTTGTTCGTGCTATACTTACAAAACCCACCGGCCTACCGGTGGGTTTCTTGTTGTACGCCATTATGCTTGGCCCTACCTCGCCGTCGGACTACAGGGCCTTATCTTGCCGCCAGCTCTTTGTTCTCTTTGCATGCGCGACTCCTCCACTACCCACGCGCCTACCTGGCCCGCCACGCTGAAACGCGCTACCAATGCAGTGCTGTACAGCAGCACGTGGCTGGCGCTGGCAGCCGTGGCGCTTACGTGGGCGTCGTTTTTGTTCTGGCGGGTGCACATTCCGCCCCGGCTGGCGGGTCTGATTTTCGCGGCGACGCTTTTTCTCTATAATCTCGATAGCGTATTACCTTACAAATACAGCCAGAAGCTGGTGCTCTCGGAGCGCAAGCTGTGGATGCGGCAGCATCGGCGCGAGCTATTTGGGCTGGCCCTGGTGTCGCTGGCCGGGGCTGGTGCTCTGTTTTTTTACGACGGCTGGCTGCACCTGATTGGCTTTCTGGCTCACCTGGCCCTAATTTCGGTACTGTATTCCCTACCCTTGGTGCGGGTTCGGGGGAAATGGCGTGCCCTGCGCGACCTACCCCTGCTCAAGGTATTTCTAATTGCTTATGTATGGGCCGCTGTCACGGTGTGGGTGCCGGCGCTGTACCTGGGTATCCCACTCAGCACGCCCGAGTTGCAGTTGCTCTTCGCCCGCCGCTTCTTCCTGATTCTAGCGCTAGCCTTCGTCTTCGACATCCGCGACTACACCAAAGACCGCCTCACGGGCACCTATACATTTCCGGGGGTATTTGGCGTGCGCGCCACCAAATGGATAGCACTGGCGGCGTTACTGATATCGTGCATGCTACTCCCCCACAACCTCACCCTGCGCCAAGGCATGCTGCTGTTGCTGCCAGCTGCTCTGGCTGCCGCCGTTATCTGGTATGCCGACGAAACACGCCCAGATTATTACTTCGCCCTGCTTACGGATGGCGTTATGATTGTGTATTTCTTGGCGGTGTACTGGGCGATGTGAGATGGTGAGTTTTTCATTCATCATCTTCCCACTTCACCACTCCTCCGGTGCAGTTAACTCCTCAAAAGCCAATCCTAGCTTTTCAATAAGGTCGTGGGCGAGGCTGCCGGCTTCGCCTAGCGCCTCGGCAGCTAGTGTGCCAGCGCGGCCGTGGGCATAGACGCCTAGCAGGCAGGCATCGAGAGGACTAAGATGGTTGCTTTGAGCACGTAGGGCGGTGAGCACACCCGTGAGGGCGTCGCCGGAGCCGCCACTGGCCATGCCAGGGCTACCGGTACTATTAAAATATAGGGTGCCATCGGGAGTGCCGAGGCAAGTGTAGGCGCCTTTCAGTACGCAGTAGCAGCGGTGTTTCTGGCAGAAGTTGCGCAACAGCTTCAGGCGGTGGTAGTCGTCGCGGGCGGGCTCTGTGAGGCGTTCGAATTCCTTAGGATGGGGCGTGAGTACCGTATCGGGCGGAAGTAAGTCGAGCAACTCGCGGTTTGCTCCTAGCAAATTCAACGCATCAGCATCTAATACCAGGGCGATGTGCTGCTCACCAGCCTCTCGTAGCAACTGTTCCAATACGGCCTTCGTGGCATCTTCCTGTCCCATGCCCGGCCCTATGCCCACAGCGTCGTACGATTTCAGCGGGGGCAGCTCTGTAAGGTGCTCTTGATTAGGGTCAACCAACGCCATGGCTTCCGGTGCCGAAGTTTGCAGCACATCGTAGCCTATACTGGGCGTACGTACCGTAAGCAAGCCTACCCCGCTACGCAAGCAAGCCCGCGTAGCCAGCACACAGGCTCCGATTTTTCCCTTGCTACCCGCCAGCAGCAACGCATGACCATACAAACCCTTGTGCGAAAACATAGCACGACGCGGCAGCTTACCCGCTACGAAAGCGGCGTCTACGAAATACTGGTCAACTTTCGCTTTCGCGAGAAATTTTGTGTCGAGGCCGATGGGTAGCAAATGCCACTGGCCCACGTACTCGGCATGGTGGGGTAGGAGGAAGGCCAGCTTGGGCAGCTCGAAGCTGACGGTGTGGTAGGCTCGCACAATCATGCTATCAGCAGGTTGAGGTGCGTCGGTGAACAGTCCGGAGGGAATATCCACCGACAGCACGCGGGCTTTGGCCTTGTTGAGGTAGCGAACCAGCGCGGCGGCCACTCCCTCTAGTGGTCGACTAAGCCCTGTACCAAACAGAGCATCTACTACTAATGCCCCGTCGGGTAGGGTAGGGAGGGCGTCTTCCCCTACCTCGGCTCGTGGTACGTTGGCGGGTAGTCGGTCGAGGTTGGCTTGGCAGTCAGCCGAACGCTTCTCAGTGGGTAAAAGCCATACGCGCACCTGATAGCCCGCTGTGTGTAGGTGTCGTGCCACTACCAGCCCGTCGCCGCCGTTGTTACCGGGGCCGCACAGTAGGTGCGTTTCGCCTGCTTCGGTGGGCGAGAGGCGGTTCATCAGCCAATCGGCCAGCGCAGTAGCGGCGCGTTCCATGAGGTCAAGAGAGGAAATGCGGTCGGTTTTGATAGTAGCTTGGTCGGCGGCGTGCGTTTGGTCGGCGCTAAGGATTTTCATAGAGTTAGGAAGTAGAAGGCAGGGCAGAAGCACTATCCTGCATCTTACGGACAAAAAGACCCCGTGGTGAGCCGAAAATAAACTTCGAGCCTGTGTTCCGCGTTTTCACCTGTATATTCTGTCCTGAACTTCAAAACCAACCCATATGCAAACCTGGAACGATGTTATCCGGCTGGCCAACCACGGTAGCCCTACCCCGCCCCGTCGGGTAGAGAAAACCAACGCTGAATGGCGCGAGCAGCTCACTCCCGAGCAGTACCACGTAACCCGCGAGCACGGCACCGAGCGCGCTTTCACGGGCGAGTACTGCGAGGCGCACGAAGCTGGCCTTTATGCCTGCGTGTGCTGCGGCACCCCGCTCTACGATTCGCGTACGAAGTTCGAGTCGGGCACCGGCTGGCCCAGCTTCACCCAGCCTGTAGAAGAAAGCGCTATTAAGTATAAGAAAGACACCAGCTATGGCATGGTGCGCGTGGAAGTGCTCTGCAACGTATGCGACGCGCACCAAGGCCACGTTTTCCCTGATGGCCCGGCTCCGAGCGGCCTGCGCCTGTGCATCAATTCGGCTTCTATCAAACTGGTAGAAGCCAAGGAAACAGCCGTCTAACAGCCGCGCTTCGTGCCCTACCCCAGAGAGCAGCCGCGAAACCCGGCTGCTCTCTGTTTTTGACGGAAAATTCTGTTGAATTTTGTAGTGCAGGATGTAGGCGATAATCGGAAAATACTACCGCCTACCCAATTTCAAGTATTAGCTATTCCATAACCTGTCATTTCCAACGCATGTCGCTCCTATTCACTGATTTTGCCAGCTGGCAGGCGCACTGCGAGGCAACTGGCGAGGCTCTTTTTCAGCCCGTATTGGCCTACGAGATAGAGCAAAAAGGGCGTGCCGAAGCGGATATCTGGCCGGGGCTGCAACGCGCCTACGATGTGATGCGCGACGCCGTGCAAACCGGCCTGACGCAAAACATGGTGTCACGTTCGGGCATGGTCAACAATGGCGCCCGTAAAATTGCCGCTTCGCCGGTCACGGTGCTCTCGCCCGAGTTCAAACAGCTCGTGACGCGGGCACTGGGTGCCAAAGAGGTGAACTCGTGCATGGGTAGGGTAGTGGCGGCGCCTACGGCCGGCGCCTCGGGTATCTTGCCCGGAGTGCTGGTTACGTTGCAAGAGCAGCACCAGCTAGATGACCGGAAGATACTAGAGGGCCTGCTAGTAGCGGCGGGCATTGCGCTTATCATCGAGCAGAATGCCTCGTTGGCGGGTGCCGTGGGCGGGTGCCAAGCCGAAACGGGTAGCGCGGCGGCTATGGGCTCCGGCGCCATCGTGTACTGCCTAGGCGGCTCGGTAGACGAGGTGTTTGCGGCCGTGGCCATCACCATTCAATGTATGTTGGGCCTGGTCTGCGACCCGGTGGCAGGGCTGGTGGAAGTGCCTTGTGTGGTGCGCAATGCTTCGGCAGCGGCCATTGCCTTCAGTTCGGCCCAGATTGCTATTGCCGGCGTCGACCCAGTAATCCCCGTAGATCAGTGTGTAGCGGCCTTGGGCGAGGTAGGCCAAAGCATGGAAACTCGCTACAAGGAAACCGCCTTGGGCGGCCTGGCCAACACCACCCGCGGCCGCGAAATTGAACGAATGGTGCTGGTGCAGGATGTGCAGATTTTGCCGGACGAGGAAGCAGGGTAGGCGCTAGCAAGGCTTACCGCCGCTCCCGCCACAGCTTATTAAACGACTTCGGCGCTACCTCCAACGCCTCGCGGCGCTTGTTCCAACCTACCAGCGTTAGCATTCGGAACAGGGCCCAGTTCTTGGCACGAGCGGGTAGCAGGTTTAGTAGGCGGCGGTTCAGCATTGCCAGTTTCCAGAAGTAGATGGCGCGGGTTTCTTCCGAATCAGCCATACCTTCTTGTACGCTCTGCTGCCGGTTTTTGAGTAGCAGGTTGTGAATGTTGATTTTCACCGGACACACCGAGGTGCAGGCCCCACACAGGCTGCTGGCGTAGCTTAAGTGCTTATTTTCAGCGAGGCCCGATAAGTGAGGCGAAATAACGGAGCCAATGGGGCCAGAATACGTGGTTTCGTAGGTGTGGCCGCCGATGTTTTTGTAGACCGGGCACACGTTGAGGCAGGCGCCGCAGCGGATGCAGTGCAGGGCCTCACGCTTGTCGGGTTGGGCCAGTAGGTTGGTGCGGCCGTTGTCGAGTAACACCACGTACATTTCCTCGGGGCCGTCTTTTTCCAACGGCTGGCGCGGCCCTGTGTAAATGGTGTTATACACCGTTACTTGCTGGCCAGTGCCGCTTGTGCTGAGCAGGGGCCAGAACAAATCCAGGTCCTGGAGCTTCGGAATTACCTTCTCGATGCCCACAATGGCAATATGCGTGCGCGGAAAAGTGGCCGACAAGCGGGCATTGCCTTCGTTCTCGGTCACGGCTACGGCGCCGGTATCCGCAATCAAAAAGTTACCACCGGTGATGCCTACCTCCGCTTGCGTGTATTTGTCGCGTAGGAGGTGACGGGCGGTGAGCACTAGTTGCTGAGCGTCATCGGTATGCTCGATGCCCAAGTGCTTCACGAAGATATCGGCAATGTCCTTCTTGCTTAGGTGCATGGCCGGCGTCACGATATGGTAGGGCCGCTCGCCGTTCAGCTGCACGATGTACTCGCCTAAGTCGGTTTCGATAGAGTCGATGCCGTTTTTGCCGAGGAAATCGTTCAGGTGAATCTCTTCGGTGGTCATGCTCTTGGCCTTCACCACCGTGCGGGCTTTGCGCCGGGACATAATTTTGCCTACCTCCAACAATGCCTCCTGCGCATCCTGCGCCCAAATCACCTTGCCACCCCGCGCCGTGAAGTTGCGCTCAAACTCCAGCAGGTACTCATCCAAGTGATTCATCACCTTGGCTTTGAGGTAGGACGCTCTTTCCCGCGCTAGCTCGTGGTCGTGGTAGAAACCGAGGCCGGTTTGCACGGCCGCGTTGTACTTGCCAATGTTGAAGCGAATCTTGCGGCGGTGCTCCAGGTCAAAGGCTTTCGACTCGGAGTCCGCGAGGAATTGGGTGAACTTCATGTGCTGAAGAGGGAAAAGAGAAAATAGCTGTCATCCTGAGCCTGCGAAGGACCTTCTCACACATGAACAGCAAGTACAACAACGACTTGTGCTTATATAAAAAGTCCTTCGCTGTGCTCAGGATGACAGTTATCCAACGAATGAAACTACGGCTTGTTGGAATCTACCACAATCCGCTTATCCCGATTAGCTAGGTCCCAGGCGGTGTAGAACACCAAGCGGGCGCGGGGCTCCATTTTCTGAAACTCGATTTTATCGACTTCATCGCCAGCACCATGGTAGTCGTCGTGTACGCCGTTGAAGAAGAATGCTACCGGAATTTTGTGCTTAGCGAAATTATAGTGGTCGGAGCGGTAGTAGAACCGGTTGGGGTCCTGTGGGTCGTTGAAGCGGAAGTCCAGGTTGATGTTGTCGTGCTTCTGGTTTTCCTCCTGCAAAATGGTGTGTAGCTCCGAGGAAAGCTTGTCAGAGCCAATCACATACACATAGGTAGGTTGGCCTTCGTGCTCCTTGTCGGTGCGGCCCACCATGTCGGTGTTTAGGTCGGCCACGGTGCTTTCCAGCGGGAATACGGGGTGGTCGGTGTAGTACTCCGAGCCCAGCAGGCCTTTTTCCTCACCCGTTACGGTTAGGAACAGGATGCTACGACGTGGGCCATGGCCTTCTGCCTTAGCCTTGGTGAAGGCCTCTGCCATTTCCAGCACCGATACCGTGCCCGAGCCATCGTCGTCAGCGCCATTGTTCACCTCGCCATTCGTGATGCCGATGTGGTCGTAGTGAGCCGAGAGCACCAGCAACTCGTCCTTCTTGTCAGTTCCTTCGAGGTAGCCCAGCACGTTTTCAGTGGTGAAATCCTCGGTTTTGCGGGGCGCCTTAATGCTGAATTTGGTGGGCTTGAAGGGCGCCACCACCTGTTTGCCCGCCTTGGTGATGCTCTGCTGATACTTGGTAACGGCCGCAGCCGTAGTGCCCAACATCTTGTACCCTATCTGCGGCGACACAAAGAACATGGTAGCACGCGGCGTCTTCTGGGCATCCTTGAAAGCAATGCTAGGCCGATTGATGTAGCCCGCCATGCGCGCCGCTAGCTTCTGGAAGTTGCTGTTGGGGTTGAAATCAACGAAAAACACGCTACGGGCGCCTTTCTGGATAGCCAGTGCCGCCTTCGCCCGGTAATCAGTACCCCACTTGCTGGGGTTGCCGTCTTTGCCTAGCAATGGCTGATTTTGGGTGTTGGTGGGCTCCCCAATCAACATAATCAGGTCTTTCCCTTTCACATCGAGGCCGGTGTAGTCGGAGTAGTCGTCCTGCTCGATGCCGTAGCCCACAAACACGGGCTGCACCGTGGTTTCCTGCTGGAAGGGCGAGGTACCCATGCCGTAAAAATCCTGGAGCCACTGGTAGGTCTGACCGGCCACTTTCAGCGTAGCGCCATCGGCCCAGGTGCTGCGCTCCATGGTGAAGTGCTGGAGGTAGGGATTGTCGGAGCCCTGCACGGGGCCTGTCAGCCCCAACTCTTTGAAACGGTTGGCTATGTATTCGGCAGCCATTTTCTGGCCTTTTTCGCCGGTTTCGCGGCCTTCGTACGCATCCGAGGCAATGATGCTCAGGTGCTTGCGCAAATCTTCCTGCGTAATGGTCTGGGCGTAGGTAGCGGCCAGGTCGGAGCTGGCGGGCAGCACCGTTTGAGGGGCCGATTGCTGGGGCGGGGTGGTAGGGATTTCGGTCTGAGCGCCGCGCTTGTGCTTTACTTTAATTTTCTTAGGCTGCTGCGCCACGCTGGCCGTTGTGCAGCACGCTGCCAGCAGCAGGGTTAGGAGAGAGGGTTTGTTCATTCGTTGGGTCTTGGAGATTTTGTTTTTAGCAGAACGTTATTCGATGGGTCGTCATTCCGACCAACAGGAGAAATGACGACCTATTGCTGCATAATCAGCACCGAAGCGTAGGCGGCTACACCCTCGCGGCGGCCTACAAAGCCCAGCTTTTCGGTGGTAGTGGCTTTAATGCTGATGTCCTCTTCGGCTATACCCATCACCTCGGCCAGCACGCGCTGCATTTCCGGGATATGCGGATTTACCTTGGGCGCTTCCAGGCAAATGGTAGAGTCGATGTTGCTGATCTGGTAGTTTTTCTCGCATAGCAGGCGCACTACTTCGGCCAGCAGGCGCTTGCTGTCAATGCCCTTGTACTGCGGGTCGGTGTCGGGGAAGTGAAAGCCGATGTCGCGCAGGTTGGCGGCGCCCAGCAGCGCATCGCAGATAACGTGGATGAGCACGTCGGCGTCGGAATGACCCAGGGCGCCGTGCGTGTGCGGCACCTGAATACCACCAAGCCAGAAGGGTAGGCCCTCCCGAAGCTGATGAACGTCGTAGCCGAAGCCAGTTCGGATTTTCATAGGAAAAGCAAGGAATAGAAATGAAGGCCCCAAGATACGGCCCTCGTCAGACTCAGGGCATATGAGCGCGCAGTGAAAAAAAGTATAACGAGGGTAAAATATTGCGCGGCGCTATACGTCTGCACCGGCAATAGAAGGAGTTGCTGAAAAAAACAGATGGAAACTTTGGAATCAATTAAAGTTTCCGATGTACCTTTGCAGCGTGAGTATGGAAACAAAAGACCGGATATTACACGCTGCCAGGGAGTTGTTTATGCGTAACGGCGTCCGAAGCGTATCAATGGATGACATTGCCAACCACCTGGCCATGTCGAAAAAGACCCTCTATAAATGGTTCAGCAACAAGGATGAGATTGTGCAGACCTCCATCCAGCAGCATCTTGTAGAGGAGTCAACCTGCGAAGTCCCTACCAAAGGCGCTGCGAATGCACTGGAAGAAATGTTTCAATTGATGCAGTGGCACCGACAGTTTCTGAGTGAATTGCACCCCAGCATCTTCTACGATTTGCAGAAATACCACCCGCAGGCCTGGGCGCTGTTTGAAGAGCATAAAAAGACCTTCTTACTGCAAAAAATAATTGAAAATCTGGAGCGGGGCATGGCCGAAGGCGTGTACCGCGCAGATCTGGACTTGGCCGTGCTGGGGCGCCTGCGCCTGGCGGAAATAGACTTATGCTTCAACCCCGATATTTTTCCGAACCGGCAGTTTGAGCTGATTCAGCTGCACACGGTATGCCTGGAGCATTTTTTACTCGGCATTTCCTCCCTGAAAGGTCATAAGCTCATCAACCAATACCGGCAACTAACAGAGGCCGAGTAGCCTCTCCCAAGTGTTCCCTCGCTCTTTTCCTATATGAAAAACATTTGCCGCCTACTGCTGCTACTTGCAGTGCTGGGTTTCCTGAGTCTGCACGAGCTACTGGCTCAAACACCGGCCACTGGTCAGCCCGTAGCCACCACTGCTCCCATGGCGCTGTCGTTGCCACAGGCTATCGACTACGCCGTCAAGAATAAATCCACGCTCCAGTCTACGCGTATCGACCAGCAGCTGGCCGCCGCGCAGGTAGGACAGGTAAAGTCGCAGGGCCTGCCGCAGATAAATGTGTCTTCTTCCATAACGGACAATTACAAGCTGCAACGCTCCCTGGTTGACTTCGGCGCTTTTGGTGGTGGGCAAGGTCCACTAACAGGTGCTGCCCTCACGCCAGAAGCGGTAGCAAGCGCACAAAACGGGCAAGTAGTGAATCTACCGCCTACCTACGACCCCTACGTGCCGGCGCCGCCTACGGCACTATCGTTGGGCTTCCAGTGGCAAGGCAATGCCTCTGCCTCAGCGTCGCAGCAGCTTTTCAACGGTTCCTACCTCCTGGGCCTGAAAGCGGCTAAAGTATATCAGCAGTTGTCGGTGAAGCAGACCAAACAGAGTGAAATTGATGTAGTAGAGCAAGTATCGAAAGCCTACTACAGCACGTTAGTAGCCGGGCAACGGCTAGATTTGCTGTCCCGCAACGTGGCCCGCCTAGATACGCTGCTTTATCAGACCCAGAAGACATTTGAAGCTGGTTTTGTTGAGAAGCTGGACGTGCAGCGTCTGCAAGTGCAGCGCAACAACCTGCGCATTGAGCAGCAAAACGCCGAGCGCCTGATTGAGCTGAGCGTGGCGCTGCTGAAGTTCCAGATGGGCCTCGACCAGCGCCAGCCCGTGCAGCTCACCGATTCGCTGAGCACGGCCGTGCTGGATGCTGAGCGCCTAAAGCAGAGTCTTGTTCAGGCTGATGCTGATTTCAACTATCAAAACCGCATTGAGTACTCGGTGCTGGAAACTCAACGCGACCTGGCTGCGCTAGACGTACGCAATCAGAAAGCCGGCTACTTGCCTACCCTCAACCTGATTGGTGCCTATGGCTTCTTGGGTTCGGCCCGTTCGCTACCTACCTTAATGGAGTTCCGCGGAGCAGGTTCGATAGATTCAAAGACGCAGTTCCCCAACCAGAACTGGTTTGCCTTCGGCAATGTGGGCTTGCAGTTGCAAATCCCGGTTTTCGATGGTTTCCGCAAGAAGTACCAGGTGCAAACAGCTAAGCTGACGCTGAAGCAGGTAAATACGGGCTTTACTACCCTGCAACAGAGCATTGACCTACAACGCACTCAGAGCCAGACCACGCTACAAAACGACCTGGATGTGCTGGCTAACCAGCGCGCCAACCTGGACCTGGCTACGGAAGTAGCACGGGTAGCCAAAATCAAGTTTCAGGAGGGGGTAGGCTCCAACGTGGAGCTGATTACGGCCGAAACCGACCTGCGCCAGGCCCAAACCAACTACTACTCGGCACTCTATGATGCGTTGGTCGCCAAAGTCGATTACGACAAAGCCAGCGGCACGCTGTACACGAAATAAGCTGTCTACGCTAAATAAGCTGATAGCTAGTAGCTATTGGCTGTTAGCTTTTTTTTTCAGATACTCCTCCTCATCTTATATGAAACGCTCCTCCTTTAAAGCTATCAGCTATCAGCTAGTGGCTATCAGCCTGTTCACCGCCTCCTGCGGTCAGGGCGACAAAGACCCGGCCGCCCGGTTGGCGGAACTCAAAAAAGAGCAAGCCGCCACTCAGGCTAAAATTGCGGATTTGGAAGCCAAAACCGGCGCCAAAGAAGCCAACGCGGCCGCGCAGGCCGTGCCCGTATCAGTACTTAATGTGCAGCCCGAGAACTTTGCCAGCTATTTGGAAGTGCAGGGTAGGGCCGATTTTGATGAGAATGCCAACGTGTCGCCGCGGGCACCTGGCACTATCACCAGCATCCGCGTGCAGCGCGGCGACCGGGTAGGCAAAGGCCAGATTCTGGCTACCCTAGACGCGGCGGTGCTGGAATCCGGTATTGCTGAGCTGCGCACCCGCATGGACTTGGCCCGCGTGATCTACGAAAAGCAGAAGCGCCTCTGGGACCAGGAAATCGGGACCGAAGTGCAGTATTTGCAGGCCAAAAACAACTATGAGGCGCTCAAGAATAACCTCACCACCCAGCAGCGGCAGCGCGACCAGTACAACGTGCGGGCGCCCTTCGCAGGCACCGTGGATGACGTGCCGGCCAAGGTAGGGGAGTCGTCGGGACCTGGTTCGCCGGTGGTGCGCCTGCTCAGCGGCAGTAGCGGCAAGATTGTGGCCGACATCTCGGAAGCCTACTCCAACAACATCAAGCCCGGCGACAAAGCCTTGGTAAGTATCCCCGACATGGGCGAGGAGAATATCTCCGCCACGGTGCGCACGGTCAGCAGCATCATCAACCCTACTAGCCGCACCTTCACGATTGAGTTGCGCCTGAATAGCTCAGCCGCTGTGAAGCTGCGCCCCAACATGGTAGCCACCGTACGCATTCAGAACTATAACAGCCAGAACGCCACCGTGCTACCCGTAGACTTGGTGCAGCGCGACGAGCAGAACAGCTATGTGTATGTGGTAGAAAATAAAGGCCAGCAGAAAATAGCGGCCAAGCGCGTTATCGAAACCGGTGCCACCTACAACGGCAAAGTGGAAGTGACCAGCGGCCTGAAAGCCGACGACCAAGTAGTATCAGCGGGCTATCAGAATCTGAACGAGGGACAAGTCGTTTCACTGTAGGGGCGGCTTGCAGCCGCCCGTTGTGAACGAAGGCGGTAGAATGATGAGTGCGAATAAACAACGACGGGCGGCTGCAAGCCGCCCCTACGCCTACCAGTATGCAGGATATAGAAAAAGAATTTGGGCCCACCAGTTGGTCCATCAATAACAAGACGAGCATCTACATCATCACGCTGATCTTGTGCATTGCGGGGGTGTTTGCGTACATCAAGCTCGGCAAGGAGAAGTTTCCGGATATCGTGATTCCGCGCATCATCGTGGCCACGGTGTATCCCGGCACCTCGCCCACCGACATTGAAAACCTGGTGACGCGTCAGCTCGAAAAGGAGATTAAGAGCGTGAATGGGGTGAAGAAAATCAACTCCACCTCCAACCAAGACTACGCCATTGTGGACGTAGAATTCAACTCTGGCGTGGATGTGCAGTATGCCAAGCAGCTCATTAAAGACGCGGTGGACAAAGCCAGCTCTGAGCTGCCCAACGACTTACCGGCCCCGCCCACGGTGCAGGAGGTGAATATCTCCGAGCAGCCAATTATGTACATCAACCTGGCTGGCAACCTGCCCCTGAGCCAGTTGAAAAGCTACGCTGACGACTTTCAGGATAAGATTGAAGCCCTACCCGAAATCACGCGGGTAGACATTGTGGGTGCCCTAGAGCAGCAGGTGAACGTAGATGTAGACCTGAACCGCTTGCGTGCTTCCCGCCTCAGCTTCACCGACATCAGCAACGCCATTGCCCGCGAGAACATCACCATCTCGGGTGGCTCGGTGGACGTGGGCGACCAGAAACGCGCCGTGCGCGTGGCTGGGCAGTACGCCAACGCCGCCAACATTGCCGATATCCAGATCAAGAACCTGAACGGTTCGGCCATTCGCCTGGGCGATATTGCCACGGTGACCGATGCTTTTAAAGACCGCGAATCCTATGCTCGCTTGGATGGCAAAACCGCCATTACCCTGAACGTGGTGAAGCGCCAGGGCGAAAACCTGATTGAAGCTTCGGATAAGATCAAAACGATTATTGCCGATGCCGAGAAAACCCTACCCAAGGAGCTGACCATCACCGTGACGGGCGACACCTCGAACGACACCCGCGTGACGCTCAACGACTTGATCAACACCATCATCATCGGCTTCCTGCTGGTGACGCTGATTCTGATGTTCTTCATGGGCACTACCAACGCCCTGTTTGTGGGTTTGTCGGTGCCGCTGTCGATGTTCTTGGCCTTCGTGCTGCTGCCTACCCTCGACTTCTCGCTGAACATGATTGTACTCTTCGCCTTCCTGCTGGCGCTGGGCATTGTGGTCGACGACGCCATTGTGGTAATTGAAAACACCCACCGCCTGCTGCACGAGCACCCCGAAATGACAACGGCTCAGGCTGCTAAGTATGCTGCCGGCGAAGTGTTCGTGCCCGTGTTGGCCGGTACCCTGACGACGGTAGCACCCTTCGTGCCGCTGATGTTCTGGCCGGGTATTGTGGGCTCGTTCATGTTCTACCTACCTGTTACCTTGATTCTTACGCTGATGTCGTCGCTGATTGTGGCCTTCATCATGAACCCGGTATTTGCCGTGTCGTTTATGGAGCGCGAGGAAAACCACGGCGGCAAGGTGGTAGCTTGGCGCGAGTTGTCTACACTGGCTAAGCTGTCGATTGGTGCTGTGGCAGTCATTGCGGTCATTGGCTACCTCAGCGGCTCTACCTTCTTGGGCAACCTAATGCTGACGCTGCTGGCCTTCATTTTCCTGAACAACTACGTGTTGGTGAAGCTGATTGCGGGCTTCCAAATGAAAGTGCTGCCCCGCTTCCAAAACGGTTACCAAAGCCTGGTACGCTGGGCGCTCAACTGGCCGATAGCCATTATGGTAAGCATGTTGGTGCTGTTTGTAGTGGCGTTCTTCGCCGTGGGCGCCCGCTCGCCCAAGGTGGAATTCTTCCCTAGCGGTGACCCCAAATTCATCTACACCTACCTGAAAATGCCAGTGGGCACGCGGGTAGAGGTAACGGACTCGGTGGCCCGCATTCTGGAGCGCCGCATTTACGGCGTGATTGGTCGCGAAAACCACGATGTGGAATCGGTGATTACCAACGTGGCCATTGGTGCCGGCGACCCTGGCGAAGCTACGGCTACTGGCGTGTCGCAGTCCAACCTGGCGAAGATTGGCGTGGCGTTCAAGGAAACCAGCGAGCGGACCGGTCCGGCCACCAGCGAGTACATGAACAAGATCCGGGAGGTGGTGAAAGGTATTCCGGGTGCCGAAATTTCGGTGGACAAGGAAGCCAGCGGCCCGCCCGTGGGTAAGGAAATTGCCATCGAAGTGGCTGGTGATGATTATCCTACCCTCGCCAAGCTCTCCAAGAAAGTAACGCGCTACGTCGACTCGCTCAACATTGGCGGCATCGAGCAGCTACGTTCCAACTTGGAAGACCGCAACCCCGAAATTGCCGTTGACATCAACCGGACCCGCGCCAACCGCGAGGGCATCAGCACGGCCCAGATTGGCTCCGAGGTGCGCACGGCCATCTACGGTTTCGAGGCCAGCAAATTCAAGACTCCTGATGATGAATATCCCATCCAGGTGCGCTACGCTGAGCCCTACCGCAACGACGTAGATGCCATCCTGAACTCGCCCCTGACCTTCCGCGACGCGACCGGCCAAGTACGCCAGGTGCCCATCTCCTCGGTGGCTGATGTGAAGTACGGTACTACCTACGGTGGCATCAAGCGCAAGGACACCAAGCGCGTGATTACGATTTCCTCGAACGTGCTGGGCGGTTTCACCGGCCCCGACGTGGTGCGCAACATCGAGCAGGCGCTGAAATCCTTCCCTACCCCGCCCGGCTACACCATCCGAATGGGTGGCGCGCAGGAAGACCAGCAGGAAACTAGTTCGTTCCTGGGCATTGCGGCCATCGGCGCCATCGGCCTGATTTTCTTGGTGCTGGTTACGCAGTTCAACTCGGTGAGCAAGCCGATTATCATCCTCACGGAAATTATTTTCTCCGTAATCGGGGTGATGTTGGGCTTGGCTATCACGGGCATGAACATCAGTATTGTGATGACTGGGGTAGGGATTATTGCTCTGGCCGGTATTGTGGTGAAGAATGGCATTCTGCTGGTCGAATTCACCGATATGCTCCGCTCGCAGGGCATGAAGTTGCGCGAAGCCATTGTCCTGGCCGGCCGCACGCGTCTGAACCCGGTAATCCTGACGGCCACGGCCGCCACATTGGGCCTGATTCCGCTGGCTATTGGTCTGAATATCGACTTTTACGAGTTGTTCAACTCGGGTCACCCCAACTTCTTTATCGGCGGAGAATCGGTGGTGTTCTGGGGGCCGCTGGCTTGGACAATTATTTTCGGGTTGGTGTTTGCAACCATTATCACCCTGTTGGTAGTCCCCGTTATGTACCTGCTCAACGAGCGGCTACGGGCCAAGCTTACGGGCGTCGACCCCGACGCTCCGCGCGAGGCGCCGGCCGATGCGGAGGAGGTGCGGGCCGCTCGCCCACCGGTGCTGGCCGAAGCGTAATCATTATTTCACAGTATTTTCACGCCAGCATAACAAACCTCGCCGGCTGTTACTCTTCTCGCAAGGGTAGCAGCCGGCAGGAAATGGCCCTGGCCGCTGCCGGTTGCTGGAACTGCGGTGTTTCTTTCTCTTTCTTTATGTTACCTACTACTACCCCAGCCGTTAAATCCATCGAGCAGCAAGTGTTGCGCATTGTCAGCCAGCGCCGGCCTATGCGCCCCGTTCGCTTGCGTAGTCGTCTCAACCACGAGCTGGGCCTCGACCAACTCGATGTAGTCAACATCATTCTGGCCCTGGAGCAGAGCTTCCACATCGTCATCCCCGATGAGGTACCGCTCACTACCGTTAGCGACTTCGTGACCTACGTAGCCGAGCATACGCCCGAAACGGCCAGTCAGGCTGCTTAATATAGCGGCCATACATGCACAAAGGCCCGCAACACACCAGTGTTGCGGGCCTTTCTTGTTAGCAAAGGGTAGGGGCTTACCGCCTACCGAACGTTGCCTCCCGTAGCAGTTGTATCGATGTTGGGCTGGCGGCTGCTGCTGGTAGTAGTAGCCGCTACGTCGGGCTGCGTGGGCGAGCTGGACGTGGCATCGTCGCTTAAGTCGGTTGTACCAGCTTTTTTAGCTGATTCGGGAGCTTCCTGTGCGGGCTCGTGGGCGGAGGCTGGTGCGGCCTGAGCCGGCGTTTGCACGCGCGCTGAATTATCCACCGTTGCGCTGAAGCCAGTAGCTGCGGGGCTATCCTCTACCACCACCGGACGAGTTTTTTCCCACTCCGCAAATTTATCGAGCTGTTCCTTGAGCGTGGAGGTGAACCAGGCTATCAGAGCCACGTCGTCGAGGAGACCAATCACCGGAATAAAGTCCGGAATCACGTCGATGGGGCTCAGAAAGTAGATAAGCACGGCCACAGCCGCCAAGATGGAAGAAGCCGGCAGGCCCGTGTATTCGCCCGTGCTAGCCGAGCGCACCAGCCGAATCAGCGTTTGCACAGTTTCCCAGGCTTCGTGCGCCAGGCTTCCTAGCTCGTTTTTCTCGCGGGCTTTCTGGTAGGCATCATTCAGGAGCTGTTTGATGCGCAGGGGTTTACTCAGGTATTCTTCGGCTTTGCCCAGAAACTTCTTGAAGAACGGGGAAGAAGCAACGTGTTCGCCTTTAGGTGCTTTCGTAGCCATAGGGTAGGAGCGTAAAAGAAAATAGAAAGCTGATGCCGTTATAGACAGCCGCCGATGCTACATACTAAATCAACCGGAAATAGTTGTAGCTGAAACGAAGGTAAAAAAAGCCCCGTTCGCGGGAACGGGGCTTTCGAAGCACAAAAAGAAAGGCAGTTGCGCTAGTTCAGGGCTACCCGGCCAGCGGCGTAAAAGTTGCGTTGGTAGTAAGCCTGCTTCAGGGAGCTAACCATCACACCGCCGTTGGTGGCAGAATGAGCAAACTTGCCATCGTTGAGGTAGATGCCTACGTGGTATATGGGCTGGCCCGGTCCACGACGGAAAAACACCAGGTCGCCGGGCTGCATCTCGTCTTTGGCCACATGCTTCACATTCTGGAACATGGAGCGCGAGCTGCGTTGCAGGGTGATGCCGTATACTTCCTTAAACACCCGCGTCACGAAGCCCGAGCAATCGGTGCCGCGCTTGGAGTTGCTGCCATAGCGGTAGGGCGTGCCCAGCCAATCGAGCACAGTTTCCAGCAGGTTCTTGTCTTCGGTACGGTCGAGCGATACGCCGAGCTTCTGCTCGTAGTGGGCGTAGGCCACAGAGTCGTTAGCGAAAGCAGGCAGCGCGGTGCCATCTGCAAAACCGGAAAAGTCGGGGAGGAGCGAGGCTTGAGCTACTATAGGAGCCGAATTGTTCGTTTCGGGCGTACGCTCAAAGAAAAACGAAAGGGCCATCGAGGCAGCGGCGAGGCAATACAGAATTCTGTTGTTCATTGTCCGTCGTAGAGGTGGCGAAAAGCTGCGGCCGATACGGAAAAAGGCGCGCTAGCAGAAGGAGGGTACTTCGATAAGAAAGGGCTACTGTGTAGCAGGAAATAAAGAAGCAAAAAGGAGTAGTCAGACTGATAAAACCTCGATATTCTAGGATACCAGATTTTTAAAGCTAAGCCGTAATAGAGGAGCTATCCAAGTAAAGCCGGTATTTTATTCCAAGTTTATAGGTTGAATTCAATGAATAGGCTGAAAAATCATATAAAACACGAAACTACGCTGGGTTATACACCGTATAAACCTGCCCAAATTTTACACATGAAAGTAGCGCCCGTTATCGAAAATTCTCCTTTCGCCCGCATCGCCCGCATGGTGCTCAAATCGCGTAGCGTGGCCATGGTATTAGGCGGCACCATTCACCTGAGTGGAGCTACTAAAGAGGAGTTTTTGCGCGACCCGCGTTGGGTGGCGCACGAGATGTGCCACATCCGGCAGTACCAGCAGTATGGCCGGGTAGGGTTCCTGCGCCGCTACCTGCGCGACTGGCTACGCCACGGCTACTACAATATCCCCTTCGAAGCTGAAGCCCGCGTGGCCGGCGACCAGGAAGCGCACCTCTACGCCAACGGCCGCCCCGTGCCCTCGCGCGCTCACTCGCACAAAGGTGCAGGTGAGGTGTAGCTTGAGCCCTTAGCCTAATAAGAGCTACATAAAAAATGCCGCCCACGGAGGTAGGGCGGCATTGGTAAGAAAAGTAGGGTAGCCTATTCTATTGGCTCAAACTTTTTCTGGTTGCTGAGAGCCAGCCACGTATCGGGAATAACTTTGGTCATGGCTGCCAGAAGTTTGTTGCTCACGCCCGAGATAACGCGGGTTTCACCGTTCATCAGTGCTTTGTAGCCGTCTGCAGCTACATCTTTGGGGTCAGCCTTTTCGCCTTGGCCTTCTTCGGTATGCTCGGCATGGGCCGTGTAAAAGAATTCCGTTTCGGTAGCGCCAGGGCAGAGGGCCGTTACTGTCACGCCGGAATCTTTCAGCTCCACGGTAAGGGCTTCGGAGAAAGACAGCACGAAGGCTTTGCTGGCGCTGTAGACTGCCAGTAAGGCACCCGGTTGGAAAGAGGCCAAGCTCGCCAGTTGCAAGATTCGGCCTTTGCCGCGCTCCTTCATGTCGCGCCCAAATAAATAGGTGAGTTCTACCAGTGCCGTTATGTTGGTATTGATAATGCCAACGCTGCGGTTGAGGTCGGCATCTAAAAATGGACCTGCCAAGCCGAAACCAGCGTCATTCACCAGAATATCTACCTGTAAGCCTTTGCTTTGCACCTCATCATACACGCGCTGAGCGGCGCCGGGGGCACTCAGATCCTGCGTGATGAGGGTAGGGGTGATGTTGTGCTTACTCTGTAGATGCTCCGCGAAGCCTTGCAGCCCGCCGGGATTCTGGTCGACTAGCACCAACTGGTACTGGTCTTTGGCAAAGAGATGAGCGAGTTCTTGCCCAATGCCACTAGCGGCACCAGTAACAAGCGCAACAGAATAATTTGGGTCTTTGGCCATGAGAATAAGGTAGTCGGATGGTTGAGGGAAATGCCAGCGCTAGGGCGTAGCAACAGGATATCATACTACGTTAGCTGAAGCAGAGTTATAGTCGAGGTTGGGTAGGGGCGGCCAGTAATCGAGCTACTAATGCAACTAAACGTAAGGGTTTTACGAAAAAAGAAGGCAGCCCAAGGTCGCTGCCCGCGTAGTGGCTCAGCCATTGCGTGCTTCTCTCACTCGCTTACGATCTATTTCACTTATGGCAAACAAAACCCGCAATCAGCAGCCCGTATATAGCACTTCCACCTCGTCCACATCGGGCGTTTCGGCCGGTACCGTTTCTACGGGTACCAGTAGCCACACCGACCCCGGTAGCTACCGCAACGACGAATCCAACCCAGCCCACGACCTGGACCTAAGCCCAAACCCTGCACCCCGCTCGCGCAATTCCTGGATTGAAGGCGTCAACCAACTGCCGCAGCAAGTGAAGGAGTGGAGCAACAAAGCCGTAGATCAGGTAAGCAGCCTCAGCACCACCCAAAAGGTGGTAGGTGGTGCCCTGCTGTTGGGCGGCATTGGCTGGCTGTCGTGGCGTGCGCAGAACAGCGGCGCTGACACAGATGACTCGTCGTACGATGCCGTTACTAGCACCCGCCCCTGGGGTAGCGCCAACCGCACGGAGATTGACCCTCAGTTTCAGCCCGTAACCAGCTACCGAAACGGCTTGGCCGGCGATACGGTAATTGAGTAGACGCTTGCTATACGCACAAAAAAACAGCGCCCCGATGAAGTAATTCATCGGGGCGCTGTGCGTTGAGAGCCTTCTACGGGACTCGAACCTGCGACCTGCTCATTACGAATGAGCTGCTCTACCAACTGAGCTAAGAAGGCGTTTCCGAGGTATCCGGCGCTACCAAGGGCTGCAAAGATAGCCAGACGTTCAGAAACTACACAAACCGCAGGGTCAAAAAATCTGGATATCGTGCGAAAAAGAGCGATACAACCCCAGATTGTGGTTTGGCGTTGGAAAGATACCCGTGCCGCATCACCTTGCGGACACGGCTAACCTCTTTTTCGCTCATGAAGAAAAACAAACCGTCTGCCCTCGTGCAGGCCCTTGGCAGCGGCCTGGCCGGTGCCGTGGCGGTGAACCTACTACACGAAACCGTGCGCCACCTGCGCCCCGCCGACGCACCCCGCATGGATGTACTCGGCGAGCGAGGCCTACGCAAGCTGCTAGGCAAAGCCGATGCACCCCAGCCCGACGAGGAATCGGCTTACTACCTCACCTTAGCCGGCGACTTACTCAGCAATGGTTTGTATTACAGCTTGGTGGGTAGGGGCAAGGGTGCGTGGTGGCGCGGTGTAGCGCTGGGTGCGGCGGCCGGGGTAGGCGGGGTAGTGCTGCCCGGCCCAATGGGATTAGGCGAAGCCCCCAGCAACCGTACACCTCAAACCAAAACCATGACGGTAGCGTGGTACCTGGTAGGCGGCGTGGTGGCAGCCGGCGTATCGCGGTGGTGGAGCAAAAGCCACAAATCCAAGAAGCGCAAACCCAAGCGCCACAAAGCATAGTGTGTGCGGTTTGGGGAGTGGTAGCGCGTAGCCTTGACGTTCCGGCACTTTCCGGCATCTTTGCGGCGTGATGAAACAACTCCGTAAACTGCTGGTGCGGGCGCTGGGCTTCGAGCGCTACATTCGTCTGGTGAGTCGCGTGTACCTGCGGCTGGTGGGCGCGGGGTGGGGCAAAAAGAAGTACCCGGAGCTGTTTTTCCTGCAAAAGCTCATCAAACCAGGCTTCGTGTGCCTGGATATTGGGGCCAACCTAGGCTATTACTCCGTGGCCTTGTCGCGGTTGGTAGGCAAGGAGGGTAGGGTGCTGGCCGTGGAGCCCATTCCCGATTTCCAGGCAATCTGGAAGGAAAATGTGAAGCTGAGCGGGTTTGATAATCTGACGCTGCTACCCTACGCTCTGGGTGGCCACAACCAGATGGTGCAAATGGGCACGCCCGAGCGCCACGGCCTGCTTCACCACGGCATGACCAAAGTAGCTAGCAGCAACCCCCACGAGCACTACGCCCGCACCTACGAGGTGCCCATGCGCGTGCCCGACGAACTCCTGCGCGACCTCACCCGCCTCGACTTCGTGAAGTGCGACGTGGAAGGTTTTGAATCAGAAGTGTTTGCGCACCTGCAAGCCACGTTGCGCCGCTTTCAGCCCCTAATCCAAACGGAGCTAAACGGCCTGGAAAACCGCCAGAAGGTGGTAGCCGTGCTGGCAGGTCTGGGCTATAAACCATTTGTGCTCTCCGAGCGTTTGGAATTGATACCGTGTTCGGCGGCGCAGCTTACCAGCGCCGTCACGGCCGACTTTTACTTTCAACCTACCCCCACGGCGGCATAGCCGGGCGTTTTGTATTGATGGGCAAATTCCTGCTTTTTCTCCTCGTTTTCTTTTTTCTGGTTCGTTATGTAGTGCCGTTGGTACTGCGCTTTGTAGTGAGCCGCTTTCTGCAAAAGCACGCCCGTCGCTACGGCGACGCGTTTGGCCAGCAGGCGCCGTTCGGGCAGCCCCGGCCGTCGTCGCCCCCGCCCGCACCGGGCCAAGTGCGCGTCGATTACGTGCCGCCGAAAACTGCCAAAGCAGGCGAGAAAGATTTCAAGGGCGGTGAATACGTTGATTTTGAAGAAGTGAAATAGCCACTTGGCTGTGTAGCCGATAGATAGCGCTGTGCCCCCGCTGGCAACCGGTTTGTGGTTGCCAGCGGGGGCACAGCCCTTACTAAATGAAATAAACATTCTACCTTCGGGGCTGCTTCGCCGGGCCGGGGGGCCGGGCGGGCGTATCAGGCTTCTTTCTTCCTCGGATGACTACTGTTTCTCCCGCTCCCGCGCCGTTGTGGCGTCGTGTACTGCCGCACTTGCTGGCGGTGGTGTTCTTTCTGGCCCTAGTGGCCGTGTACTTCGCCCCGATTCTGTTTGAAGGCAAAAGCCTGGCGCAGCACGACATTGTGCAGTTTCAGGGTGGCGCCCACGAGGCGGCGCAGTATCGCGAGGTAGCAGGCAAAGAGGCATTGTGGACGAACTCCATGTTCTCCGGCATGCCGACCTACCTCATCAGCACCCGCTTCCCCGGCGACTTATCCATCTACCTGCACCAGCTATTCACGCTGGGTTTGCCGGCTGTGGTAGCCAACCTGTTTCTGACCTTGCTTTGCGGCTACGTGCTGTTTGTAGTGCTGGGCGTGCGGCCATTGGTAGCCACGGTAGGAGCCATTGCGCTGGGTTTCACCAGCTACAACCTCATCATTCTGGCGGCGGGGCACAACACCAAGTCGTTGTCGTTGGCGTATGCGCCGCTGGTGCTGGCGGGGCTGCTGGTGGCATTTCGGCGCAACAAGTGGCTGGGAGCCGGGCTGTTTGCGCTGGGCCTGACCATGAATGTGCGCTCCAACCACCTGCAAATCACCTACTACCTACTACTGCTAGTGCTGGTGTTTGGTATTGTGGAGCTGGTGGCTGCCGTGAAGGAAAACCGCCTGAAAGACTTCTTTAACCGCACGGCCCTGCTGGGCGTGGCGGCGCTGCTGGCGGTAGGCGTAAGCTTTGGCCGCCTTTACACCACGGCCGAGTACGGCAAATATTCCATCCGTGGCAAATCGGAGTTGACGAAGGCGCCGCCCGCCGCACCTGGCCAGCCCGCCGCGAGTGAGGACGCCCCCAGCGGCTCCGGCCTCGACCGTGACTACGCCTTTGGGTGGAGCTATGGGGTAGGCGAAACCATTACCCTGCTGATTCCTAACTACTACGGTGGCGCTTCGTCGGGCTCTTTGAGTGAAAGCTCAGCCACGGCACAAGCCCTGAGCGGCCTGGGTGTGCCGCCCGTGCAGCTGCGCGAGTACCTGCAGCAGCTGCCGCTCTATTGGGGGGCGCAACCCATCACTAGCGGACCGGTATACGTGGGTGCTATTGTGTGCATGCTGTTTGTGCTGGGCCTGTTCGTGGCCGACCGCCGCACGCGCACCTGGCTGCTGGTAGCTACCATCCTGTCGATTATTCTAGCCTGGGGCAAAAATTTCGAGACGTTCAACAACCTAATGTTCGATTACTTCCCGGCTTATAACAAGTTCCGGTCGGTGTCGATGGCGTTGGTGATTGCCCAGCTGGCGATGCCATTGCTGGCGGTGTTGGCGCTGGCGCGGGTACTGCGCGCCCGCGTGGCGGCTCCGGCTACTACCCGCCCTGGCCTGCCGCAACCCAAAGTAGACACGCCCGAAACCGCCGACCTCAAGCGCAAATTGCTCTATGCCGTGGGTGGTACCATTGGCCTGTGTGTTCTGGCCTACCTGGTAGGGCTGGGTCTGGACTTTTCGGCGCCTATTGATGCGCAATTGCAGCAGCAGGGCTTCCCACTGGATGCCTTGCGCCAGGACCGGGCCTCGTTGATGCACACCGATGTGCTGCGCTCTATCCTGTTCATCGCCTTCGCGGGTGGGGTGCTGTGGCTGTTCTTGCAGCGCAAAATCACGGCGACGGTAGCAGCGGCCCTGGTAGGCGTGCTCACGCTGGTAGACCTGTGGGGCGCCGACAAGCGCTACCTCAACGACAGCAATTTCCAGCGTGGCACCGTGGCGCAGCAGTTCATCCCCACGGCCGCCGATCAGCAGATTTTGCAAGATAAAGACCTGAGCTTCCGGGTGTTCAACTTGCAGGCGCCTTTCCAGGAGGCCAACACCTCGTATTTCCATAAGAGCATTGGCGGGTACCACGGCGCCAAGCTGCGCCGCTACCAGGATTTGTATGAGTGGCAGATTGCGCGCAACAACATTCAGGTGCTCAACATGCTGAACACGCGCTATATCGTTATGCCGCCGCAGCAAGCCGGTCAAACGGAGCAAGTGCAGCGCAACCCCGCCGCGCTGGGTAACGCCTGGTTTGTGAGCGACATCGAGAAAGTGCAGTCGCCGGACCAAGAAATCAACGCCCTCAGCAGCTTCAATCCGGCTACTACGGCGGTGGTGGATGTGAGCAAATTTCCGCTGGCAGAAACCTCCTACCTCACCGCAGGCTCTAGCATTAAGCTCACCGCCTACTCGCCCGACGAGCTGAAGTACACCTACAACGCCACCCAGCCGGGCCTGGTGGTCTTCTCCGAAATCTATTACAAGGACGGCTGGAATGCGTTTATTGACGGTAAGCCAGCGCCCTACTTACGTGCCAACTACGTACTGCGCGCCATGCAGGTGCCGGCTGGTCAGCACACCATCGAGTTCAAATTCGAGCCCAGCGCGTACTCCATCGGCAACACTATTTCGCTGATTTCCTCTATCCTGCTGGTGCTGCTGTTGGTAGGCGGTATCGTGTACGCTGTGCGTCGCCAACCCGCGCCCGATGCAGTATCGGATGATTTGCTGATGGCGTAGAAGTGGTGAGTTTGTGAGGCGGTGAATTGGTCATTTTTGTAGAGGGGTGAAGTAAAAGCGTCTATCATCCTGAGCTTGCGAAGGACCTTCTCACGCTTGGAACGACAGGCGCAACAACGACTCGTCCTCATATTCATCGTTCTCGCGTGAGAAGGTCCTTCGCAAGCTCAGGATGATAGACGCTTTTACTTCACCCCTCATTCTCCAAGAACTCCCGGAGCCAGCTGCTGCCCAGCGCAACATTCGGCTGCTCCTGCTGCGCGACGACCTGACGCAGCCGGCCCTACCCGGTAATAAATGGCGCAAGCTCAAGTACAACTTGCGGGAAGCCCGCCACCTCGGGCATAATACACTGCTGACCTTCGGCGGTGCCTACTCCAACCACTTAGCTGCCGTTGCTGCGGCTGGGCCACTGCATGGTTTCCGAACAGTAGGGGTAGTACGTGGCGAACCAACGCTGCCCCTCAACCCTACTCTGGCCGGGGCGCAAGCCCACGGCATGCAACTCCACTACCTCGACCGCGCCACGTATCGCCGCAAAACCGAGCCGGAAGTGCTAGCGGAGCTGCTGCACGAGGTAGGGCCAGCCTATGTAATTCCCGAAGGCGGCTCCAACGCGCTGGCCCTACCCGGCTGCGCCGAATTGGTAACGGAACTGACCCAGCAAACAGATTTCGACTACCTCTGCGTAGCCTGCGGCACGGGCGGTACTTTAGCCGGACTACTCACTGGCCTAGCAGGTACCCAGCAGGCCATAGGCGTAGCCGCTCTAAAAAACGCCGATTTTCTACGCGCGGATATTGATGCGCTGACGCGTGCGGGCACTGGTGACACCTATGCCAATTGGCAACTATACACCAACTACCACCTGGGCGGCTACGCCGCCTACTCAGCCGAGCTGATGGTATTTATCCAGCAGTTTCAAGCGCGGCACGGGGTTCTGCTCGACCCGCTGTATACCGGCAAGCTGCTCTACGCCATTCTAGATTTGCTGGAGCAGGATTACTTCGCGCCGGATAGCACCGTGGTGGCGGTACACACGGGCGGGTTGCAGGGCTGGCAGGGCTTCCGGCAGCGGTTTGAAAGCCGTAGCGCGTGGTGGCCGGTGGTAGGGTAGGACACGACAATCAGCAGCGAGGTAGTGCAGAAACTGCTTGTAGGCGCCGCTCTATCTTGCGTAGCAAAGGTTGGGCGCCTAGCGCTGCTAGCGTAAACCAGTATGGCAGAATCGGCCCCGAAAAACGTGGGCCCCAGTCCTCTGCTACCAGCGAAACGATGCTCATTTGCAGCAAAATAACCACGCCCAGGTACAGGCGAACCAGCTGTGGTGCCCGCAAATTGGAAAGACCACGGATGCCTGAAAAATACAGCAGTGGCAGGGCAACTACTACGAAAGCCGTGTGCAGCAGAGAATACCATGGCCGGGGAAAACCCATAAAGTAGAGTGCTTTGTGAGCCATAAGCTGACCGAAATAGCGAGGATTAGACCAGATAAACGTGGTCAATTGCTCTAATGCTGGCTGGGTGGCAACCGGTAGCACCAAGGGACGACTGGACTGAAGGGAGGTATTGCCGTATTCGAAAAGAATAATCCCCTTTCGATAGTATTTGATTAGAGGTAGCGCACCTAAGCGCTGGTTGAAGACAAACCACAGGCCGACGATTGCGGCCAAACAGGCAGGCCAAACTACGTATCGTGCGGAGCTTGGCAGCCGGCGGTACAGCCAGATAAAACTCATCAGCGTTGCGGCGCCCAGTGCTATGAATCCATTGGGACGAATACAGGCTGTGAGCAGTAGCAACCCCAACGCCAAGAACGCCCTACCCCAGTTGCGGACACAGACTACAGCCCACAGCGAAAAAATGAGTAATGTCGTAAACAGCGACTCGGTGAGCAGAAAAGGATTGAATGCCTGAATTTCGAGCCACCCCACAAACAGTAGGGTAGCTAGTGACGCCGTGGGCCAATGCCTGTAGCTGAGCCGGCACACCGTAGCATACAAAGCGCAGGCTGCTACCCCCGAAAGAAAAACCTGCGTCAGGGCTGCCCACAGTAATCCTGTTTTCAAAAATAGCGACAGGAAAAACGTGTAGCCTACATACTGAGCGCAATGCCCGGTAGGCAGCAGGCCAGTGGTATCTATATAGGTGGCACACTCCAGGTAGCGGTGGCCGTCGCCGTTGAGCCTCGGACCCTGATACTCGAACCAGCACCAACTCTGCATCACTACCCAAAGCACCACTAACAGCCAGCGGTGCCAGCGGTGGAGCCAGCGCCAGGGAGAAAGTAGTTAGGAAAAGGATGGTTGCATCAAGCAATAAAAAGAGCAGGCCAGGAGGCAAAATAGTTAACTTACCACCTAGGGGTGCGTATGCGGCTACAAAATACCACACTATATGCCTTTGCTCCGTTTACTCCGCCGTTTGCTACCGTTGCTGTTCTTAGTGGCATTAGGCTGGTTTCTGTGGGATAAAGTGGAGCCTACCCTATCAAGCTGGGGAAAGAGCCCGCTGGACATGGAGCCCAAAATCACCGTGACGCATAACACGGTACTGGAGAAAATAGAAGGCCTGGGCCGCTTGGAGCTGGTGCGCTATCAGTTTAAAGATGTAGTGGAGTACAAAAAAGAGTACTCTCGCTTTCTCCCCAATGCCAAGGTAGCCCTTATTGTGGCTGGCAATGCCATTGGTTGCTTGGATTTGCAAAAGGTGCGTCCGCAGGATGTGGTCTTTGTGGGCGACTCCATTGTGCGGGTGGCGCTACCCCCCGCGCAGCTCTGCACCTGGCAGGTAGACCACACCAAAAGCAAAGTGTATTCTGTCGAAAACGGCTACTTTCAGGATGCCGAGCTAGTAGACGCGGCCTATAAATACGCCGAAGCCAACGTGCGCCGGACTGCCTTGCAATCGGGTATTCTGGCTCAAACCCAGCAAAACGCCCAAAAGATTCTGCGGCCCATGCTGGAAACTCTCACGGGTAGGCAGGTGATACTCACGCAGCAAACTGCCGCGCCGCAAATGCCTGCCCGGCGGTAGGGTAGGAAAAACGTCACGCTACGTCTTCGCTCAGCATAACGTTCTGTATCAATAGTTCAGCCTACTCGTCCTCATCAGGTATCTTGCCTAAATCATCCAGCGCCATGCGGATCAGGTCCGATTCGTAGCCTTTCAGGGTAAGGTATTGCGTGAGTTTTAGGCGGCGCTTGCGCGGATTCGGCTCTTTTTCCTGGGCGTCTTTTTTCTCCAGTAAATCCGTGAGATTCTGGTAGTACTCGTCGCCGTCGATTTCCTTCATGCCGGCTTTAATGCAATAATCCGATAGGCCTTTTTGCTTCAGCTCTTGCGTGATGCGGCGGCGGCCCCATTTTTTCTGGCGGTAGTGGCCGCGCACGTAGCTGCGGGCATAGCGCTCCTCGTCGAGTAGGTTTTCGCGGCTAAGCTTGATGATGATTTCGCCGGCCTCATCTTCGGTCAGGCCATAGCCGCGCAGCTTGCTTTCGGTTTCTTTGAAGGTGCGTTCCTGGTAGGCACAAAAGGCCGCAATTTTGTGCAGCGCCTCACCAGGGGTGTAGGTCTTCGGCTTTTTATCGGGTTGATACATGCGGAGAAAGAAAGAATCGATACGATAACGAGGATACAGCGGGCCGCGTTCCGACGCAACCACCGCTTGGTACGTAAACGGGCAGCGCGGGAACAGCAGGCAACCTTTGCCCGGCAAAATCCCTCTATCTTCACAGTCTCCGTGTTTATTACAAAGTTGATGCGCTACCTGCTGCTTGTTGTATTGATTATAAGTGAGTTGTCGGCGCGAGCTGGCATTGTGCGCGGCCTTGTGACCGACCAGCAGAATCAGCCGTTGGCCTTCGCCAACGTAGCTGTGCGCGCCACGACCACCAGCACCGCAACCAACGAACAAGGCCGCTACCAGCTGCGCCTGGAGCCGGGGCAGTACGAGCTGGTATTTCAATACGTAGGGTTCAAGCCGCGCCTGCAAACCGTGCGCGTGGCCGGCGGCGACACCGCCACGGTCCTCAACGTGCAGCTTACCCCCGAAAATTACCAGCTCAACGAGGTAGTGGTGCGCGCCTCCGACCGCGACCCGGCCTACGCTCTGGTGCAGCAGGCCATCAACTGGCGGCGCTACCACGAGCGAGAGGTAGCCGCTTACCGGGCGCGCCTCTATGTGAAAGCCCTGGGCCGCCTCTCCGATGTACCGGGCAAGGTGCTGGGCCTCGTAAAGATCGGGCCGGACATCAAGCCGGGCATCTTCTACCTCTCCGAAACCATTTCCGACATCACCTTCCGCCAGCCCAACATCATCCAGGAAAAGATGCTGTCGAGTAGGGTGAGTGGCGATTCGAAGCGCGTGAGTTTCAACATTGCCAGTGCCGGCAAGGGGCTTAATTTTTACAGCAACCTGCTAAAAAGCAGCTTTTCGCAGCGAGGCTTTGTGTCGCCGATTGCCTCCAACGCCATGCTGTTCTACCAGTACGAGCTGGTAGGCTCTACCCAGCAGGGCGATTTGCTGATTCATAAAATCCGGGTGACGCCGCGCCGCCGCGCCGACCCGGCGTTTTCGGGTTTTATTTATCTGATTGACGGTACATGGCGGCTCTTCTCCGTGTCGCTCGACCTCAACAAAAGCGCCCAGCTAGAGTACGTCGACCATGTACACCTGGAGCAACAATTTATGCCCGCGCCGGGCGCGTCGGGCGTGTGGGTGATTCAGTCGCAGAAAGCTACGGCTACCTTCGAAGCGTTCGGGTTTAAGGGTAGCGCCAACGCCACAGCGGTGCTATCGAACTACAAAGTGGTGCCTACCTACGCCACGCCCCAGCAAGTGGCCGCGCCACCCGCGCCGGAGCCTGTGGCCAACGCCCCCGTGGAGCGTGAAACCGTGGCCGACGTACGCAAGCAACGCCTTACCCTGCGCGGCCTCAATCAGAAGGTAAAGCGGCAATTGCGCCGCAGCAACGCCGATTCTATCAATACCGCGCTGGGCATTGTGGAGCCGTTGCGCCGGGGCGAGATTCAGCGGGTAGAAGCCGGTGCTACCACCCAGGACTCGGCCTACTGGAACGAGGTGCGCCCGGTACCCCTCACGGCGGAAGAACAGCTGGACTACCACGTGAAGGACAGCACCGAGGTAGTGCGCAACTCGCGCCCCTACCAGGATTCCTTGGACCGCAAGCGCAACGAGTTGGGGGTAGGCAAGCTGCTGCTCAGTGGGTACACGCACAATAACACCTTTGCCAAGCGCCGATTGTACGTGCGACCGGTGTTCAACATCCTGCAATACAACACGGTAGAGGGCGTGGTAGCCAACGCCGAAGCCACCTATACGCAGGATACCGACGACCGGCGTCGCTTCCAGTTCACGCCTATCATCCGCTATGGTTTCGCGGCGAAGCTGCTGAGCCCCTCGGCGCAGATTGATTGGCAACTGGACCCGGTGGTGCTGCGCCGCCTGACTATTCAAGTGGGCCGCACGGTGGAGAATTTCGCCGAAAACACCCAACTCACGCCCTTCATCAACTCGGCGTATACGCTGTTGCGCAACCGCAACTACGCCAAGCTCTACCAGCGGCGCGGGGCCGAAGTGGCTTACCTCACCGAAGTTACCAATGGCCTGACCGTGCGCGGCGCCGTGAACTACTACGACCGACGCGAGCTGTTCAACAACACCTACGACTTACTTATCGACGTGCCCGGCCGTGCCTTCACGCCCAACACGCCCGCCAACGCCGAGCTGGCTGACACGGGTTTTGGCCGCAGCCAGGCCCTCACGCTGGAACTGACCGCCACCTACCAGCCCGGCCAGCGCTTCCTCACGCGCCCCGATGGTAAGGTGAACCTCTACACCCGCAAGCCGCAGTTCCGCTTCACGTTTTTGCAGGGCGTGCCTTCGGTGTTCGGGTCTGATGTGCGCTACACGCGCCTGGCAGCAGGCATTCGGCAGAGTATCCAGATGGGCTTGTTCGGCACCGGTACCTACGACGTGGCGGGCGGCGGCTACCTCGGCTCGCCGCGCTTGCAGTTCATGGACTACCGCCATTTTGCCGGCAACCAAACCATCCTGACCGGCAACTTCGCGCAGTTTCAACTGCTGGATTACTACCAGTACAGCACCCGCCGCGCCTACCTCGAAGCGCACTACAACCAGCATTTCAACGGCTTCTTCCTCAACAAAGTCCCGCTGCTGCGCCGCCTGAAGTGGCAGGAAGTGGCCTCGGTGAACTACCTACACACCCGCGCCGCCGGGCACTACCTGGAGTTGGGTGTGGGCATCGAGCACATCTTCAACATCTTGCGCATTGATGGCTATACGGCCCTGCAATCGGGAAAGCAAATAGGCAGCGGTGTACGGATTGGGCTAGGGTTTTAAAGTAGAAACCCGTAACCAAATTACAATAGACCGCTATGCTTGATCTGGCGTCCGCTTGTCGAAGCATGATAGTCCCAATATTTAGCTGCCTATAAACCTACGAGCGTACCACCGTTGCCGGCCTAATCGCCCTACCACGCACATTATACAGCACAATCGACACCAGAATAACCCCATACGCCCATAGCTCCACCGGCCGCGGCTGCTCCCCGAAATACCAGAACGCCAGCACGAAGCTTACTACCGGGTTCAGATACATCATGATGCCGACTGTGCCGGAGGTGAGGCCATTGAGGGCGTAGAGATTCAGGAAAAGCGGAAGAACGGTGAAGCCCACACTGAGAATACCCGCAAACAGCAACAGGCGCGTATCGGCGAAGCCGGCTTGTAGATCGGCGCCCAGCAGGGGGGCGGCGGGTAGGAGCACGGCCGCGGCCAGGAGCAGCTGAATGGTGAGGAGCACCAGCCGGTCGTAGCCCTGCACGATGCGCTGGGTGATAAGGTAGAGGGCGTAGGTAACGGCCACTACCAAGCTCATCAGTAGGGAGCGTACGTCGCCGGTAACGAGTAGGGTGCAGCTCAGTGCGCTTAGGCCAATTGCCAACCACTGCGGCAGCCGTAGTTGCTCGCGCAGCAGCAGAAACCCTAGCAACGACAATAAGATGGGGCAAATGAGGTAGGCAAACGAACCCGCCTGCACGCTCACCTGGTTGATGACGTAAATAAACAACAGCCAATTGCTCATCAGCAGCAAGCCGCCTACCACGGTGCCGCCCGCCACGCGCCATTGCTCTGCCCGTGCGGCCGCCCGGTACTGGCGCAAGGTAGCGCGCACCACCCCTACGCGCCCTACTCCGTGCAGCACCAGTAAGACTAGCACTGATAGCAGCACCCGGAACAGCAAGATCTGCCCGCTGGGGTAGGTGGTAAGCTGGCGCAGGGGTAGGGGGAAGAAACCCCAGATTAGAAAGGCAGTAAGCGCAGCCAGGTAGTAGCGGGTGGTTTTCATACAGCGAGAAAGGGCGCAAAGATACGCTGCCAGCTGCCGGTCGGCCACAACCGTTCTACCTTTGTAGCGGTTGTATTGCTCGTTATGCTTCAGTTCCTCAGTTTGCCCGCTCTCACCGGCGGCACCTTGCTCCAAACACCCGCTACGCCCGCGCCCGTGCAGCACTTGCTGCTGGATAGTCGGCGGGCTGACGCCCAGGCGGGCGGCGTATTTTTTGCCCTGCGCGGCGCCCAACACGATGGGCACCGCTACCTTGCGGAGGTGTACCAACGCGGCGTGCGTCTGTTTGTAGTCGACCAACCCGACGGCCTGCCCGCGCTACCCGGCGCCGGCGTACTGCTGGTACCCGATAGCCTGGCAGCCCTGCAAGCCGTGGCCGCCGCGCACCGGCGGCGGTTTCGCCTACCCGTGTTCGGCATCACGGGGTCTAATGGTAAAACCATCGTGAAGGAGTGGCTGGCCCAGCTGCTGAGCCCCGACGAGCTGGTGTGCAAGAGTCCGCGCAGCTACAACTCGCAGGTGGGCGTGCCCCTGAGCGTATGGGAACTGAACGCGTCGCACACGCTGGGCATCTTCGAGGCGGGCATTTCGGAGCCGGGCGAGATGGCGCGGCTGGCCCGCGTGGTGCAGCCTACCCTTGGCCTGTTCACTACCCTCGGTACGGCCCACGATGCCGGTTTTACTTCGCATGAGCAGAAAGTAGCGGAGAAGATGCAGTTGTTTACTGAGGTAGATATGCTGTTCTATTGCCGCGACCAGGAGTTGGTGCACGCGGCCGCTCAGCAGCTACCCAAAGCAGTGCGCACGTTTTGCTGGAGCCGCTTTCATCCCTACGAGGCCAACGTGGCCGTTACGCTTTTGGAGTCTGCCGCCGACCGTACCACCGTGCGCCTGGCCATGCAGCGGCCGTTGTTGCAGGAGCACACTTTCACCCTACCCTTCGCCGACGAGCCCTCGGTGGAGAATGCCTTGCACTGCCTTACGGTATTGCTGTGGCAGCAGGTGCCCGCGGCCGAAATCCAGCGCCGGCTGGACCGCTTGCAGCCCGTGGCTATGCGTCTGGAAATGAAGCAGGCCCTCAACGACTGCTACGTGCTCGACGACACCTACAACAACGACCTCGCTGGCCTCACGCTGGCCCTGGACATGTTAGCCCGCCAGCCGCGCCGGGGCCGCCGCACCCTCATTCTCAGCGACGTACTGGAATCGGGTCTGGCAGCTGATGAGCTGTATGGACGCGTAGCCCGGCAGCTGGCTACACATGGGGTAGAGCGGTTGGTAGGCATCGGGCCAGAAATCAGCGCGCACCAGCGTGTGTTTGGCAGCGCCGAGCAGGAATTTTATCCGGATACCGAAGCCTTCCTAGCCGGTTTTCAGGCCGATGATTTTCACCATGAAACCATTCTGGTAAAGGGTGCCCGGCGCTACGGCTTCGAGCGGATTGTGGCGGCGTTTCAGCAGAAAATCCACGGCACGGTGCTGGAAGTGAACCTCGATGCGCTGGTGCACAACCTCAACTACTACCGTCAGCGCCTCGCGGCCACCACCAAGCTCATGGTGATGGTGAAGGCCTTTGCCTACGGCAGCGGCAGCTACGAGGTAGCCAACCTGCTCCAATTTCATCGGGCCGACTACCTTGCCGTGGCCTATACCGACGAGGGCGTGGACCTGCGCGAGCACGGCATCAGCCTACCCATCATGGTGATGAACCCCTCGCCCGACAGCTTCCAAAAGCTGCGGCAGTATCACCTGGAGCCCGAAATCTACTCTTTTGAGCGCCTGCACGAGTACTTGCGGGCCGCCCGCGAGCAGCCCCTACCTGCCATTCACCTCAAGCTCGACACGGGCATGCGCCGCCTGGGTTTTGGCGAAGAAGACCTGGACGAGCTGTGCCAGGTGCTGCAAGCCAACGCCGCCGCCCTGCGCGTAGCCAGCGCCCTCACCCACCTGGCCGGCGCCGACGAAGCGCAGCACAACGATTTCTCGCAGCGCCAGCTGGCCGCTTTCCAGCGCATGACGCCCCGCCTCGAAGCCGCTTTGGGCTATTCCATCCTCAAACACGCGCTCAACTCGGCGGGTATTATCCGGTTCCCGGAAGCGCATTTCGATATGGTGCGACTGGGTATTGGGCTCTACGGAGTAGAAGCCACCGGCCAGCAGCCCGATGCCCTGCGCCCGGTCAGCACCCTGCGTACTACCATTTCTCAGATCAAAACCCTACCCGCCGGCGAAACTGTGGGCTACGGCCGCCGCGGCCAAGCCACTAACTACGACCGGCGCATTGCTACCCTGGCCATTGGCTACGCCGACGGCTACGACCGGCGCTTTGGCAATGGGGTAGGCGAGGTGCTGGTGCGCGGGCAACGCGCACCGCTCATTGGGAATGTGTGCATGGACATGTGCATGGTCGATGTGACCGGTGTAGTGGGTGCCCAGGCCGGCGAAGCGGCTGTATTATTTGGCGAGGGCCTACCCCTCACCGAGTTGGCCACCCGCATTGGCACTATTCCCTATGAACTGCTAACCAACGTGAGCGAACGGGTAAAGCGGGTGTTTGTGACGGAGTAGGGGAACCAGCGGAGAGATGCGGATAATATAAAAATACCTTTATAACTATATCCGCCGTACACCTAAACGATACTATCTCACCCTGATTCAACATGAAAAAGCATTTCCTTTCCTTGTTTGCCGCAACGGCCCTTCTTGCCTCTTGCAGCGACCTAAAAAATCCAGAAACCAAGAACGAGCCCCAGGATGCTACGGCTGATACGGCCGTTGTGTATAGAAATAGCGAAGGGCCAGCCCCCACAATTATCGATACGGACCCTGATTGGACCTACAACGCAGCCGATCTGCAGGTAGTAAATGACGAAGAAAGCGGTCTGCTGCCGGGCGTACGCATTCTAGCGGCCGGACGCGTGCGCCTCTATGGCCTCAACGATGAGGTGCTGTTTGATGTGGACAAAGCCACACTACGTCCCGAAGCCACCAAGGCCTTGCAGGATATTCTGAGTTCCATCGACAAGCGCTACCCCAACCGAGACATGCGTGTGTACGGCCATACGGATTCTACGGCCAGCGCCGCCTACAACAAAACGCTGGGCCGCGAGCGTGCCGACGCCGTGCGCAACTGGCTGGTAGAGCAAGGCAAAGTGCCCGAATCGCGCATCACAGTGAAGTCGCTGGGACAAGCGCAACCCATTGCGGATAATGGCACTGCTGCCGGCCGTCAGGAAAACCGTCGCGTCGAAATTGCCGTGCTCACCAAGTAAGTTAATTTCGTAGTCCCCTATACGCAACGCGGCCCCGATGCTAGTAGCATCGGGGCCGCGTTGCGTATAGGGCTTAGTATAATTAGTCTTTCAGCATATCTACTTCAGCCCGAATCATGGCGTTGTAGCGCTGGCCGTTGCTGGCTAGGGTGAGTAGGCTCCAGCCCTTGCCCATCGTGTAGCTCCAAGTGCGGCTTTCCTTGAACTCGAAGGTAGGCCGCAGAATCTGACCGTAGGGAGTATAGGTATCCATGAAGTTGGTGGTGTAGAACTTATCACCGCTCACAATCCATTCCATCGCTACAAAGAAGCCTTCTGTGGGTGCCTCAATATTATACGTAGTGAGGTCTACGGTATACCATTCACCGCCTTTCGGGGCCGACACGACTACGTTTTCGGTCAGCAGATCGGTGTTGGGCGAGTTGTAGTTACCGTCGGCGCGGTAGATGCGCACGCGGAACGGTTCACGGGGGAAGCCGTTTTCCCCGATGTAGAACGACACCGAGCGCACGTTGCCGAGTTTCTTGTTCTTGTCGTTCTTCACGAAGAACGCATACTGGCTACCGGGCATACCCTGAATCATCCCTTCGCCGGGGGTGTTGTTGCGCGACCCCAGCGACAGATCTTTCACTTTGGCGCCTTTTACAGTCACGTTGGCCAGTTCCACCACGCGGCGGGGCACTTCCACAATCATGTCGGGCACGTTCACGCCGCGCTTTATGGCAACAGCTTTGCGGTAGTAGCCCAAGGCCAGGATAATCAGCGAGTCCTGCGGCACCTTTTCGGGGGCGGCCATCTGGAAGAAACCGAACTCATTGGTGAGTGCGCCGGTTTGTTCTTCCTTCAGCCCCAACGAGGCAAAAGGAATAGGCTCCTTTGTTTCCTTGTCGACGACGCGACCAGAAATCCGGAACTGTCCTGCCGCTTGGTCCTGAGCAAAGCTCAGCGCAGGCAAAAAGAGGGCAAAAGCAAGGAGGGTGAATAGTCGTCTGAGCATAATAAAGTACGCTTGTATACTCCCAAACTACAAAAAATCGTGCCGTAATCGGCGGATAATCTTACTATATTCATAATTATGCAATTTGATTTTGAAATAGTGATACTACGCAGCAAAACGATAGGAAAGCACCAATTTTTAGTATAAATCTGGCCTTTGGCTGAAACATAAAAGGGTGGTACCTTTGTTTGAATAGAATCTAAATAGAAACTACCGCCGTGCCTGTGTCCTCTGCTTCTTTCCCTACTTCTACCGCCCGCAGTGTAAAAGACCTGCGCGTAGGCGAATCCGGTACTATCTGCTGCCTCAACGACCCCGAAATGGCGCTGAAACTGCTGGAAATGGGATGCATTCCGGGCACGCAGGTACGCCTAAACAGCAAAGCCCCGCTGGGCTGTCCCGTTACGCTGGTTCTCGGCAACGGCGACTACACCTTGTCGTTGCGCGTAAGTGAGGCCGCTACCATCATGCTGCGGGATTAGTACGAATAGTTAGGTAGGTAGATGGGTAGCGTTGATGTTACGATAAAGCGAGCGGGCGCCGGCATGTCGGCAACTACACTGGAAGTGGCGTCGCCGCGGCTGCCGGGCACGCTCACGCGCATTGCGCTGATTGGTAACCCCAACTCCGGCAAGTCGTCGCTGTTCAATCAGCTCACGGGCCTCAACCAGAAGGTAGGCAACTTCCCGGGCGTGACGGTGGACCGCAAAACCGGCGTGGCGCAAATTACGCCCCTGCTGCGCGCCGAAATCATCGACCTGCCCGGTACGTACTCACTCTACCCCAAAAGTCTCGACGAGCGGGTTATTACCGATCTGCTTTACGATAGAACCTCGGCCCAATACCCCGACTTTGTAGTTATAACGGCCGACGCAAGTAATTTGCGGCGCAACCTACTACTGTTCACGCAATTAGCTGATTTGGGTCTGCCCGCCGTACTGGCTCTTAATATGATGGACACGGCCGAGCAGCACGGCGTCAAAATTGACGTGGCGGCCTTGCAGCAAGAAGTAGGCGTGCCCGTCATTCCCATGAATGCCCGTAAAGGCATTGGCATAGCGGCCCTCAAGATTGTGATGGGCCAACAGTTGGCAGCGCCTACCGTGCGCTTCTACGAGCCCACCGAGGAGCTGCTGCCCATGATTCGGCAGATTCGTTACTACTTCAACCTCCACAACGATTACTTGGCGCTGCACTACGCGCATCAGTACCAACGCATTAGCTTTCTGACTGCCGACGAGCAAGCCTACATCGGGGAGTTGGTGCAGCAGTACGGTTTCGAGCCCACAGCGCAGCAAGCTCAGGAGACAATTGACCGTTACGCCCGCATCAACGAGCTACTGCTGAACGTAGTAGAAGTAACACGTACCGACGAGGCCGAGCCCTATAGCAACCGCATCGACCGGGTGCTGACGCATAAGGTCTGGGGCTACCTGATTTTCTTCGGGGTGCTGTTTCTCATGTTCCAGGCGGTGTTTGCCTGGGCCAGCTACCCTATGGAGCTGATTGACGAAGGCGTGGCCTGGATCAATCAATTGGTGCAAACCAACTTCGAGGGGCCGCTCATCAGTCTGCTCACGGAAGGCGTACTGGCCGGCCTGGGCGGCGTGCTGATTTTCATTCCGCAGATTTCTCTGTTGTTTGCTTTCATCGCGGTGCTGGAGGAAACCGGCTATATGGCCCGCGTCACGTTCATGATGGACCGCATCATGCGCAAGTTTGGGCTGAACGGGAAAAGCGTCGTGCCACTGATTTCGGGGGTAGCGTGCGCCGTGCCGGCCATTATGAGCGCCCGCACCATCGAAAACTGGAAGGACCGCATCATTACCATCTTCGTGACGCCGCTGATGTCGTGCTCGGCGCGTATTCCGGTGTATACCGTGCTTATTGGGCTGGTAGTGCCCGATACGCCGGTGCTAGGCATCTTCAACCTGCGTGGTATTGCGTTGATGGGGCTGTATCTGCTGGGTTTCTTCGCCGCTATTTTGTCGGCATTGGCCATGAAGTTTCTGCTGAAAACCCGCGAGCGGAGCTACTTTATTATGGAGTTTCCGGTGTACCGCTGGCCGCGTTGGAAAAACGTGGGCATTACCATCGTAGAGAAGGTGAAAACCTTCGTGTTTCAGGCGGGTAAGGTGATTGTGGCTATTTCCGTTATCCTGTGGGTGCTAGCCTCCTACGGCCCTGGCGACCAGCTGGCCCAAGCCGAAACTCAAGCCCGTGCTGCGGCCACGCAGCAGCAACTCTCGCCCGAAGAAACGGAAAATGCAGTGGCCTCAGCCAAGCTCGAAAACTCCTACGCCGGTACGATAGGGCATGCGCTGGAGCCCGGCATCCGTCCGCTGGGCTTCGACTGGAAAATTGGTATTGCATTGATTACCTCCTTTGCTGCCCGTGAAGTGTTTGTGGGTACCATCTCCACTATCTACAGCGTAGGGCAGGATGCCGACACGCGCACCATTCAGCAAAAGCTCGCCACCGCCCGCGACAGCCAAGGCCAGCCGTTCTTCACGCCGGTGCGGGCCTTGTCGCTGTTGGTATTCTATGTATTTGCGATGCAGTGCATGAGTACACTTGCCGTTACCTACCGCGAAACGAAGGGCTGGAAGTGGCCTATTCTGCAAGCTGTGTATATGACAGGGCTTGCTTATGCTGCTTCGTTGCTAGTGTACCAGCTAGGTTCGTAGGGGCGAAGTAATTTTGTAGGTAAATAAGAAAAACGTCTGCCATCCTGAGCGGAGCGAAGGACCTTATGCCCGCAGAACGAGTCGTTAGTACGATAGTCGTTCTGCGGGCATAAGGTCCTTCGCTCCGCTTAGGATGGCAGACGTTTTCGCTCAGTATCTTACCCTACTGCCCTACCAAAAACACCGCTGGTTGCTTGTGAATCTCGGGGAGGCCGCGCTTTTTCCAGCCAGCAACCGTATCGGTGCGCACGTACTCATTGGAGGCCGTGAGGCTGGCTGCAATGCACAGGCGGGTAGAAGGCTGCAACTGGCTCAGCAGGTCTTCGAGCAATGGCATGTTGCGGTAGGGCGTTTCGATGAATAGCTGGGTTTGGTGTTGAGCCAGCGCTACGCGCTCTAGTTGCTTCACGGCCGCAGCACGGCGGCCCCGGTCGATGGGTAGGTAGCCGTGAAAGGTGAAGCTCTGCCCGTTCATGCCGGAAGCCATCAGGGCCAGCAGCAAGCTGCTGGGGCCTACCAGCGGCACCACCCGGATACCCAATTGGTGCGCCCGCCGGGCCAGCTCGGCGCCGGGGTCAGCCACGCCGGGGCAGCCTGCTTCGGACAGCACGCCTGCATCTTGTCCCGCCGCCACTGGCGCCAGCGCCGCCTGAATCTGTGCTTCCGTGCTGTCTTTGTCAATCACCGTGAGGCGCAGGTCTTCGATAACCTGCTCGGGTGCTACCTGCTTGATGAAGCGCCGCGCCGTACGGGCGTTTTCGACCAGGAAATACCGGAGCGCGGCAATCTGCGCCGGTACCTGAGCCGGCAGCACCTGCGTGGCCGTATCGTCGGCCAGCACGGTAGGAAGGAGGTAGAGCGTACCAGGTGTCAATGAAGAGTTAAAAATTAAGAATTAAAAATGATTGTCTGCCTTTAGTTGAAGCTGATATAGCAGGCGTGTTATGCGTTGCTTGCAAGGCTCTTATGGTACCTAGCCTACCTATTTCTAGGTATCTATTCTTACTTACCCCTGGTCCACGAAGGCTTTTACCAACTCGAATACCTGATCGGGTTCCTCAGCGTGCACCCAGTGGCCGGCGTTGGGGATGGTAGCGATGTGGCTGTTCGGAAACAGGGCCGGAATGCCGTGCAGCTTGTCCTCGGGCGTGATGTAGTTGGAGCGGCCTCCGTTGATGAACAGGGTAGGCTTCAGGAAAGGCGTGTCGTTGGTGATTTCCTCGCCAATCTGGGCCATTTCGGCGTCCAGCACGGCCAGATTAGGGCGCCAGGCGAAGGAGTTATCTTTGCGGCGGTAGAGGTTTTTGAGCAGGAACTGTCGTACGTCGGGCTGCGAAATGTGCTGGGCCAGTGCGTCGTCGGCGGCCTGGCGGGAAGTGCAGGTAGTGAAATCGACGGCGTGCAGACCAGCCAGAATATCATCCTGGTGGCGCATATCCGAGAAGGCGGGCGCAATGTCAACCACAATGGCCTGGGCCAAGTAGCTGGGGTGGTCGAGGGCGAAGCGCATAGTTACCTTGCCGCCCATGCTGTGGCCTAGTAGGGTAGTGCGGTCGGCGGGAAGTTGCAATTGCGCAAACAGCTTGCGCACGTCTTCGCTCATCAACTCGTAAGTGTGCTCGGGTGCGTGCGGCGAGCGGCCGTGGTTGCGCAAATCCACCAGCACCACGCGGTAGTGCTCAGCCCAGCGCCGGGCCAGGGTTTGCCAGTTGTCGAGAGTGCCGAAAAGGCCGTGCAGGATAACCAGGGTACGCTCGCCCTGCCCCAGTTCGCGGTAGTGTAGTTGCATAGTGCCGGTAAAGGTCGGAAGAAGCTAGGTATTACGCTGGCAACGGCTCTGGGGTGGCGCTGGGAAGCTCAATTTCAATAGTCGTTCCCTGCCCCTGCGCACTATGAATGCGCAGCTCTCCGTGTTGCCGGTCTACAAAAGCGCGGCACAGCACCAGGCCCAGCCCCGTACCCTCGCGCCGCTGCCAGCGGGTAGGCTGCGCCAAGGAGTTAGGATGCAGCAGTGCTGTTACCTGCTCAGGAGACATGCCTGGACCACTATCTGTACAAGCAAGCACCACGGCCTGAGGGCTGGCAGCGGGGTAGGCGCCCAGCCGCACGGCGCTACCCACCGGGGCAAACCGCAGCGCATTGCTCAGCACGTTGCGCAGAATGGTGCGCGTCATGTTGTAATCGGCGTATAGCGTAAGCCGAACCGGAACGTCGGTTAGCAGCTGAATCTGTTTGGCCTGTGCGGTTGTCTGATACAGCTCCACAATTTCGGCAAACAATTCTGCCACGGGCAGCGGCTCAGGCTGAAAAGCCAATTCCCCGTTCTGGTTCACGGCCCATTTCAGCAAGTTATCGAGCAGGTGGTTGATGCTGCTGGTGGTTTGATGCACCAGGGTGGGCAGGCGGCGCAAGCCAGCCTCATCGCCATTGTTGAGGTAGAATTCAATCAGCTTTGTTACGCCCGAGAAGGAAGTCACGGGTCCGCGCAAGTCATGCGCCACAATCGAGTAGAGACGGTCTTTGGAGGCGGCCATGCGCTGCAACTCCGCTGTGGTTTCCTGTAAGGCCCTGTGATTGCTGGAGAGTGCTGCCCGGCTGCGCCGCAACTGTAAGTAAATGAAAATGAAAGCCGCCAGCCCTACCGTTAGAATGGCAATGGTAACGATGAGCTGACGGTTCAGCATACTCTGCAACTCCTCGTTAGCAGTAAGACGGGCAATTTGCTGCTCCTTGTCCTGGGTTTCGTAACGCTGCTGCAAAGCGGCCAGCGCCACCAGCCGGTCATGGTTGTTGAGGGTGTCATTGAACAGTAGGTAGCGCTGCTGCCAGGCATAACCCTGGGCAAAATCGCCCTGTGCCGCTGCAATGTTGGCTAAGCTACTATATGCCTCAAGCAGGAAGGAGTAGTAGCGGTGGGCGCGCGCCAACTCCAGCGCTTGCATAGCAGAAATTTCTGCCTCAGCGGGACGTCGGCGGGCTAGCAGCACGTGGCTCAGTTGTAGCAACGCGCTGGTTTCTATTTTGGAGTTGTGTCGTTCTTGCGCCAGGCTCACAGCATTGCGCATCAGCCCTTCGGCAGTAGCATACTGCGCAATCGATTGATAATAAGCACCTAAAGTAGCTGTATACTGCGCTTGCGCAAGAATGTCCTTGCTACGACGAGCCATAAGAAGGGCGCGGTGCAGGTGCTGCAACGCTTGCTGATTACGGTGCATAGCCAGCAGCAACACCCCCACATCGCCAAACAGCGCAATCTGGGTAGGGCGCTGCACACCTTTGTGGTAGGCCAGCGCCAGTGCTGGTCGGTAGAGACGCCACATGGTGGCCGTATCGCCGCGGACTGAGTGCACACTAGCCATATGGTGGTAGCTGCGCACAATGCCGTCGTAGGAGTTGAGCCGCCGGGCCAACGACATGGCCTGCTTATATAGCGTGAGGGCGTATTGGCTGTCGCTGAGGTTGGTGTAACACACGCCCAGACTAAGCAGGCTCATCAGCTGCCCCCGTTGGTCGTGTAGCCGCCGGGCCAGTGTGAGGGCCTGCCGACCATAGACTATGCCTTGCTCCGGGGCGTTGTCGTAGTGCTGCACGCACAGCGAGTCTAGGAGGCGCACGCGGTTGGTATCGGGGGGCAGGATGGCCAGCAGGCGGTGCATCCGCTGCACGGCCAGCGAATCCTGGGCCTGTGCAGATGATATTCCGGCAGCACTTACTAGCAACAGGCAGAGCCAGAGTTGCTTGAGTGAACCGGAGAATGACACAGCGTAGGGATAGGGATAGACGAAAGCCAGCAAACCGTACCGAATTTATCGGCGATGCAACGGATTGTTGGTAAACAAGATAATAGAATTAAAATTAGTTTTTATTTCACAAAAAGCAAAACCATTCCTGGCGCTGCTCCAGATGTGTGTTCCGCAGAAACTCTGCCAGCGGTTGCAGATCGGTCAGGATAGAGGTGACGGTAAGTGCTTCGCCGCTAGCTAGATGTAGTCGCAGGTATTCATACTTGTTCCAGAACACGTGCCGCGATACGCAGGTGACATACTCCACCCGCACTAGATCGGCCCGGCTAAAGGGAATACGTACTCGTTGTTCGTACACTTCCAGGCGGTTCTGCTTGCCATCAAACACCAGCGTGGTGCTGAAATTACGAGCGTAGTACTGGGCATGCAGCACCAACGACGGCACCGAAAAGCCCAGTACAACAGCCCCAAGCGCCATTGCCAGCACCAGTTCCACTGCCGATAGCGTGCCCAGGTAAAAAAACGACAGCAAAAAGGGTAGGCCCACGCACAGGCACAGCAGCGGCCAGAACAGCAGGTAGAACTGCCGCAAAAAGGTGGGCTGGTATACCTTGCTGTTCTTGCTGAAAAAATTCGTGATAAACCGCAGCCCCACCACTATCACCAAAATGGCGAAAGTGGCTTCCAGTAGCGGGCGTAAAAAGGTCAGAAAGCGAATCATTTACCGAATGGTTATCCACGGCTCGCCAACCGCGTGGGGGCGCAGAGTGCCAAACGGCGTGAGTTGCAAGCCGTGCCGCTGAAAAATTGCCTGTACTTTTTCCCTACCCTCTGGTGCCACGCACACCAGCAATCCCCCCGAAGTTTGCGGGTCGCAGAGCCACTGGCGCTGCTCGTCGGAGATGAGGCCTACCTTGTGGCCGTAGCTGGCCCAATTGCGGTTGGTGCCGCCGGGCACGGCCCCTTGCTGCCGGTAGGGCTCGGCGGCGGCCAGCAGCGGCACGTGAGCAAAGTCGATTTCGGCCGTCAGGTTGCTACCCTCGCACACCTCCGAAAGGTGACCTAGCAAGCCAAAACCCGTAACATCGGTCATGGCGTGCACGGCTTCCAACTCGCCTAGCTGAGCCCCGATTTTGTTGAGCTGCATCATAGACTGCGGCGCCAGATGGGCGTCTTCGTCGCGCAGAATGCCTTTTTTCTGAGCGGTGGTCAGCATTCCTACCCCCAGGGGCTTAGTGAGGTACAGCTCGCAGCCGGCAGTGGCGGTGTCGTTGCGCTTGAGTTGGGCAATGTCGACCATACCCGTAACGGCCAGCCCAAAAATGGGCTCCGGCGAGTCGATGCTGTGGCCGCCAGCCAGCGGAATGCCAGCTTCGCGGCAAATGCTGCGGCTGCCTTCCATCACGCGCTGGGCTACCTCGGGCGCCAGCTTATCCACGGGCCAACCCAGCACGGCAATGGCCAACACCGGCCGCCCGCCCATGGCATACACATCGGAAATGGCGTTGGCCGAGGCGATGCGTCCGAAATCGTAGGCATCATCCACGATGGGCATGAAGAAGTCGGTGGTGCTGATGAGGGCCTGCCCATTGCCAATGTCGTACACGGCCGCGTCGTCGCGGGAGCCATTGCCTACCAGTAGTTTGTCGTCGTGGGGCTGGGCAATGGTGGTGTGCAAAATCTGGTCGAGCACCGCTGGCGCGATTTTGCAGCCGCAGCCTGCACCGTGGCTGTATTGGGTGAGGCGAATTTGATCGGGAGAGGTTATCTTAGAATCAGACATGCTGAAGATGGTGAAATGCTTAAAGAAGAATTATAGGGTCCATTCTGCTTGCTGAAGGACTATTCGATAGCCATCCGGGTCTTCAAAGCAGCACCCCTTCTCATCCCAGTAAGGGTTATAAGAAGCAACGGTAGAAAACCCGCAATGCTGCATTCGTTGTATAATATCCTTCAATGAAGCAGCATCGGGTACATAAAAAATCAGCAGATGATCTTGGGTAGGCGCTTTGCCCACAATATGGCCTATCTGATGAGTGAATTCGAAATGATAAGGTGCCTGTGAACGACCAAGCATTACTCCATTGAAACCATTATGGTCATTAAATGAGCTTAGCTTTTCAAACCCAAGCCCATCACAATAGAAATGCATAAGTGCATCTATATCATCAGTAGGACGAGCAACGCGAAGGACAGGTGTATACATAATTGATTTGGTAGAGTAGCTACTTACATTGCTTTTCTAGCTGCTAGCACCAAATCCGCATTTACCGCCGCATCGCAGGTGTCGGATACTACACGAGTGAAGGTGCGGCCTTCTAGCCCGTGGCCATAGGTTTTATCGTAATAATCGAGCACCAGGCTCACCATCTTTTCCATATCGTCTTCGCCAATGGCGGCCAGGGCTTCCTTAGTAGCTAGTCCACCCAGGCGCTTGCGTATGCGCAGCACGGAAGTAGCCAGCGCGCCCGCATCGTGCTGACCGTACTCCTCGGCCAGCTTGCGCACCCGCACTGCCCTCGGGATTTCCAATACCACCAAGGGCGCTTCCTGCAACTGCGTAAACAGCGGCGGCGGAATATGCACGCCCCCAATGGTGCGGCTTTCGTCCTCTGCCCACGCGGGTAGGGTAGGGGGTAGGGCCGCCATCAACAGCGCCAAGTCGTTTTCAAACTGCTCCTGGGTAGGCTGAGCGGGCTGCCCAATGCTACCAAACGCCGAGCCTTTGTGCCGCGCCACGCCTTCCAGGTCCAGCACGGCCTCGCCGCGGGCGGCCAGCTGGTGCAGCACATCGGTTTTGCCCGAGCCGGTAAGGCCGCCCAGCACGCGTAGCGGCCGGGGCTCCGTGAACTGCGCCAAGGCCCAGCGGCGGTAGTCCTTATACCCTTTGTCGAGTAGCTCTACCCGAAAGCCAGCCAGCTCCAGTAGCCACTGCACGGCTCCGCTACGCATGCCACCCCGCCAGCAGTGCAGGCGCACGGCCCGGCCGGGCGCTACCTTCTGCGCCTGCTTCACCATCTGGCTCATCTTCGGCCCAAACAAATCCAGCCCCAGCAGCACGGCCCGCTCTTGGTTGATTTGCTTGTAGGTGGTGCCAATGCGCGCCCGCTCCTCATCCGAAAACAACGGAAAGCTCACCGCCCCCGGAATATGCCCTTGCGCAAACTCAATGGGCGCCCGCGCATCTAGAATGGGTAGGTCTTCGGGTAGTTGCAGAAAATCGGGTAGGGCGAGGCGGGGCATGTTTTCAACTAATGAAGTAGGAGTAGCGAGCTTGTCATTTCTATAGCAGCTGCCTTCTATATAACTGAATCGTGTTCTCCAAACCCAGGTACAGCGCGTCGCAGATGAGGGCGTGGCCGATGCTGACCTCGGCTAGGCCAGGTAGGTTTTGATGGAGGTAGGCCAGGTTCTCTAAATCGAGGTCGTGGCCGGCGTTGAGGCCAAGGCCCAGTTCTTGGGCTAGTTCGGCGGCTTGGCGGTAGGGTGCCAGGGCGGCAGCTGGGTCGGCGGCGTAGTTGCTGGCGTAGGCTTCGGTATATAGCTCAATGCGGTCCGTGCCAGTGGCTACGGCGGCCTTCACCATGGCCGGGTCGGGGTCGAGAAAAATGCTGACGCGGCAGCCTAGTGCTTTCAATTCCTGTACTACCCCAATAAGGTAGACCTGGTGCTTGATGGTGTCCCAGCCGGCGTTGGAGGTAATGGCATCGGGGGCGTCGGGCACCAGCGTTACCTGCTCGGGGCGCACCTCGCGCACCAGGTCCAGAAAATCGGGGGTAGGGTTGCCTTCCACGTTCAGCTCCGTGGTCACTACCTGCTTCAGGTCGCGCACGTCCTGGTAGCGCACATGGCGCTCGTCGGGGCGCGGGTGCACGGTGATGCCTTCGGCGCCAAACCGCTCACAATCACGGGCAGCCTGTAGCAAGTCGGGGCGGTTATGGCCACGTGCATTCCGCAGCGTGGCGATTTTATTTATGTTTACGCTTAGCTTCGTCATCAGAAAAAAGAAGAAGTACGATTGTACAACCCATCGTAACCGGCCAAAGTTACGTTTTGCCTGCATAGTGGCCCACGGATTCTTCTGGCTGCTACCTTACCAACTCTAGTTACTCATTCCTCCCAAAAATGGCTCTGAAAGAAACCATCGACGCTGATATCAAAAAGGCCATGCTGGCCAAAGACAAAGTGCGTCTGACCACGCTGCGCAGCATCAAGTCCCAGATTTTGCTGGCCGAAACCGCCGAGGGTGCCCATGGTGCGGCCCTCTCGTCCGCCGACGAAATCAAGCTGCTGACCAAAGCCGCGAAGCAGCGCCGCGAAGCCGCCGAAACCTACCAGCAGCAGTTCCGCTCCGATCTGGAAGAAAACGAGCTGGCCGAGCTGGCTATCATCGAAGAGTACCTGCCCCAGCAACTTTCCGAAGCAGAGCTGGTAGGCCGCCTCACCGAAATCATTCAGCGCGTGGGCGCCACCGGCCCATCCGACCTGGGCAAGGTGATGGGCATTGCCGCCCGTGAGTTGTCCGGTCAAGCCGACGGCCGCATGATTTCCCAAACCGTGGGTCACCTGCTCAACAACACGAATTTTTAAGGTAGGAGGGTAGTGAAATAAAAGTGCGTGTCATCCTGAGCTTGCGAAGGATCTTATCACAGGAGAACGACAGACGTACCAACGACTCGTCCTAGCGTGAGAAGGTCCTTCGCAAGCTCAGGATGACAGACGCTTTGTAGGAACTCACCACTTCACTACTCACAACTTCGCCACTTCACCACCTCACAGCATGTCTGGCCTGGATATTCTGCTGCTGATTCCGCTAGGGGTAGGAGCCGTGAAGGGCTTTCGGCGCGGACTGGTGCTGGAAGCTGTTTCGCTGCTGGCCTTTGTGCTGGGGCTGATTGGGGGACTGGCCCTGCTGCACGACGTTATTCCGCTGGTGCGTAACTATGTGGGCGAGGCCTTCGGGATGCTGCCGCTGGTAGCGTTTCTTCTAGTGTTTGTGCTCATTATGTGGGGAGTGCATCTGCTAGGTGGCTTCATCCGAACGGCCGTGCACTTGACACCCCTAGGCATGCTCGACCACTTGCTGGGTGGCGTGGCGGGGCTGCTGAAGTGGCTGCTAGGCCTGAGCTTATTGCTCTACGGCCTCTCACTTTCGGGCATATCCTTGCTCTCACCCCAGCTTACAGCCGACTCGCAGGTACTACCCTTCGTGCAACGCGCCACGCCGCTGGCTTTGCAGGTAGTGGCATGGGTGATGCCCTTTGCCGGCACGCTACTGGCAAAACTTCGGGGCGTGTTTTAGGTTGAAGGATAAAATAGTGAGAGGATGAAGTAGCGAAATGGCGAGTTTGGCGTTCTAATGATGCCATCTGCGCAACATGTGCGGTCAAAACGTCAAACTCGCCATTTCGCTACTTCATCCTCTCACCACTTCACCAGATGCGCCTGCTGCTGCTCGACAACTTCGATTCTTTCACCTACACCTTGCGCGATTACCTGTGCCAGGCCGGGGCCGAGGTGCAGGTAGTGCGCAATGATGTGCCGCTGGCCGCTATTCAGCAGCTCGATTTCGATGGCTTGGTGCTGTCGCCGGGGCCGGGCGTACCGGCTGCGGCGGGCGTGATGCCGGCAGTTATCGAAACCTACCACCGGCGCGTGCCCATGCTGGGCGTGTGCCTGGGGCACCAGGCGCTGGGCGAGTTCTTCGGGGCGAAGCTAGGGCGGGCGGCTCGGCCCATGCACGGCAAGGTATCCATGGTGCGGTGGGTAGGGGAGGAGCCCCTGCGGCACGGCTTGCCCACGGAGGTAGCCGTCACGCGTTACCACTCGCTGGTACTGCGAGACCTGCCGCCTACCTTGCAACCTTTGGCCCACACCACAGACTCTACCCAAGAGTTAATGGCCTTCCGACACACCACCCTACCCATCCACGGCGTGCAGTTCCATCCCGAAGCCCTCCTGACAACCCACGGCGGCACTATGCTCCGCAATTGGGTCAAGTATTGTATCATTGCAAAGAGCGGTGGGGTAGAAATTTCACTTACCGACCAGACTATCCTTTGAGACGATGGAGTTGCAGATCAAGGAACGTAATCATTTTCAATACATTGATGAAGGCAGTGGCGAGGTGCTACTATTGCTGCACGGCTTGTTTGGCGCGCTCAGCAACTGGCACGATGTGGTAGACAGCTTCCGCGGCGAGTACCGCGTCATCATTCCCCTGCTTCCCATCTACGACATGCCGCTGCTGAAAGCAGGCGTGCCGGGCTTGGTAAATTTTGTAGAAGATTTCCTTGCCGAGCTGGGCCTGACCGAGCCGATGGCGGTGCTGGGCAATTCCTTGGGCGGACACGTGGCACTGGTCTACACGCTGCACAATCCTGCCCACGTAGGGCGCCTAGTGCTCACGGGGAGCAGCGGCCTATTCGAGGATTCGATGGGTAGCTCCTTTCCCAAGCGCGGCAACTACGATTTTGTGCAGCAGCGGGTGGCTTATACGTTCTACGACCCTCAAATTGCTACCAAAGAGTTGGTAGACGAGGTATTTAACGTCACGAACTCCAATGCCAAATGCTTGCGCATCATCAGCATTGCACGGTCGGCGCAGCGCCACAACCTTAGCAAGGAATTGCACAACATTCAGGTGCCCGTGCTGTTAGTATGGGGGTTGAATGATACGATTACGCCGCCTGTGGTGGCGCACGAGTTCTACCGACTGCTACCTCAGGCAGAGCTGCGCTTCCTCGACCACTGCGGCCACGCCCCTATGATGGAGCGCCCTGTGGCCTTCAATCAGCTGCTCCACCAATTTCTCCACCGCACCCAACCCCAACCTGTCGATTAATTACGTATTATACCAAAACGAACGGCCGGGCTTCAGAAACAAGAGAATGCCCGGCCGTTTCGTTTACTGTCCGCGTTGCTTTCCCTACCTCTGATTAGTTCTTCCTGCCGATGCTTTCGATGATAGCCGAAGACTTAGTAAATCAAATGATTCCGCCGCTCAAGGTGTCGGATACCGCTGGGAAAGCTGCCAAGTGGTTAGAAGAATTTCACGTAAGCCAACTGCCCGTGCTGGATGGCCGCCAGTATGTGGGCTTGGTCACTGATATCGACGTTACCAATTACGAGCACCCGACGCACCAGCTGGCTACCCTACCTTTGGGCTACGCCACGGCCTACGTGCAGCGTCATCAGCATTTCTACAACATCATGGAAGCAGCCGTACAACATAAAATTCAGCTGGTGCCCGTGCTCGACGACCAGCGTAACTATATAGGCGTTGTCACCATCAGCGACGTGCTGGCTGCCTTCGGGCAGAGCCCTGACATAGCTGGCCGTGGCGGTATTCTAATTCTGTCGATGAATGAGCGCGACTACTCTTTGTCGCAGATCAGTCGCTACGTGGAGGAGAATAATGCCAAGATTCTCAGCGCCCACGTGGCCCAAGATGAGCAGGATAGCTACAAGATTCAACTGACCCTGAGGCTCAATACGCCGCAGATGCAGCGCATCGTGGCTACGCTGGAGCGGTTTGGCTTCGTCATCACGGCGCAATTCAGTGGTGCCGAAGATGCGGTACCGGAAGATCAGGAGCGTTATGATGCGCTGTTGAAATATCTGAGTTTGTAGTTAGAACAGAGTCAGGCTGTGAAAAGGCAATAGATTGCGTTGCCATTTGTGAGCATCCGGCGGCCTGATTATTGATGTGGAGTCGCTTCCAGCAGTCTCGGCGCTGCTAGCTTTCTAGCATTCCTCCGACGCTTTATTTCAACAAAAGTTGCTGGCCTGTTTACTGTCCCTACTGTTGAGCTGGCTGCCAGCACCAGCTTCCGCCATCTCCCTCCCCGATACCACGCGGGCCGCGATAGGTAGTGATAGCACGCTGCGGGCACAATGCCCTGGCTACACGCGGGTAAAGGTAGACCAAGTACTGTTTGTAGGCAATGTCAAAACCAAAGAGCGAATTCTCCGTGCCGAATTAGACTTTCGGGAAGGCGACTCGTTGAATGTGATTGGGTTGGGTAAGCGACTGGAAGCCAACCGTCGCCGCATCTACAACTTGCAGCTCTTTCATGAAGTAGCCTTGCAGATGGTGTGCCGCGATGGCAGCATAACGGTGCTATTTGGAGTACAGGAACGCTGGTACACCTTCCCCGTACCCATCTTCTCGTTGGCCGACCGCAACTTCCGATCCTGGGCCAACCGCCCCGACCGCTGGCGTCGGGTAGACTACGGTATTCACCTCACTCGCAATAACTTTCGAGGCCGCAACGAACAGCTCATTGCCAACCTGCAACTGGGCTTCAACCGCAAGTACGAAATCTTCTACGAGGCGCCAGGCTATGGAAGGCGCCGCCGTCTGGGCTTGGGCCTGGCGGCCTCCTACTATCAAAGTCGCGCCTTGGACTATGCAACCGTGCAGGACCGCCTCGTAAACTACCGCACCGACGATGGGTTTGCCTTGCAACGGCAGTATTTCCTGGCCGGATTGCGCTGGCGTCATACCGTGCAGCGCCTGTCAGCTTTCGATATTTCCTACCACCACGAGCGCGTGGCACCGGAGATTACGCAACTCAACCCCAACTATTACCTGGGCAATAACCGCCGCGACTATCTCGATTTCACGTTTAGCACTACTCTGAATCAGCGCAATACTTTTGCTTACCCCCTCACCGGTCGCTTCATGCAGGTAGTAGCTAGCCAGCGGGTTTTTTTGCGTACGGGTAGTCCCGGCATTACTACCTTGTACGGCACGTATGCTCGCTACCTGGCGCTAGGCCGTGGGTTCTACTACAGCGTAGGCGTACAGGCGCGGGCCCGATTCGCTCAGCGCATTGCCTACCCCGACAATCACGCGTTCGGCTACGAGGCCTTGGTGCGGGGCTACGATGCGTACGTGGTAGATGGGCGTTACTACGGCTTGGCGCGGCAAGGCCTATCGTACCGTTTGCTCGATCTGGGCCGTCTGCGACTCAATAGTATTGGTAATCCAAAGGTCAACAGCATCCCGCTGGTTTTTTATTTGAATACCTTTACCGACGCCGGCTACGTAGTAGGGCGCTCTGCCGTAGCAGAGCGTTTCCAGAATCGGTTGTCTAATCAACTACTGGCGTCAGCGGGTGTTGGACTGCACCTGGTTACGTACTACGATTGGGTATTCACAGTGGAATATGCCCTTAATGGTCGGGGTGAAACCGGCTTTTTCTTCCGCACATCTTTTCCTATCTAGAGAAGCTCGGTAAAGATGTTCATTCAAAAGCGTTACCTATGAAAATTGCTATCCTGGGTAAACCATTCAGCAACGAAGCCGCACCGTATTTACAGGCGTTACTCAACGATTTGGCCGATCGGCAGGCCGAGGTGCTGATCGAAACCCGGTTCTGTGATTACCTGCGCGAGCATCTGGAACTCCCCGGTAACATAACGTGCTTTCAGCGCGGCGACTCTTTGCAAGACGTACAATTTGTGCTCAGCATAGGTGGTGATGGTACTCTTCTAGACACAGTAACCTACGTGGGTAGCCTGGAAATTCCTATCCTAGGTATCAATACCGGACGGTTAGGATTTCTGGCAACTATCAATCCCGAGCGTATTGCGCAGGCGTTAGATGCATTGTTTAAAGGTCATTTTATCATTGAAGAGCGCAGCCTTATTCGAGTAGACACTGACCCCGGAGTCTTTAGTGGCATTAATTTTGGGCTGAACGAATTTTCGATCCTGAAGCGCGACACTTCGTCCATGATTGTGGTACACACGTACATAGACGGCGAATACTTAAATTCATATTGGGCTGATGGCCTAATTGTGTCGACTCCAACCGGCTCTACGGGATATTCGCTGAGCTGTGGCGGCCCAGTAATGCTTCCGCAAACAAACAATTTTGTTATCGCTCCCGTATGTCCGCACAACTTGAATGTTCGGCCGCTCATCGTGCCCGATGAGAGCGTAATTTCTTTTGAGATAGAAGGACGTAGCAATAATTTTCTGCTCTCGCTGGACTCGCGCTCTGTCACCGTCGATGCCGGCATTCAGATAGCCGTACGTCGAGAAACCTTCAATGCGCATTTGGTGAAGCTAAACCACGTTAACTTTTTGAGCACCTTGCGTAGTAAACTGAATTGGGGACTAGATCGTCGTAACCCGGCCGGTATTCCAGTCTGAAACATTGATAAATAATTATTTTTGTTTTTTAAGTTCTTCGTAACCTCTACTTTTGTCGTTAGTTAAGACTACGCCATAATGGTTTTGTCACATTTCTTCTGGACCTGCATATCATAACTTCCGCTTACTTATGAAGCAAATTTTCACTCACACGCTGGCTTCACTACTGCTTATGGGGCTGGTAGCTACGCAGGCCAACGCGCAACAGTTCAGCAAGCGGAAGCAATATAGCTCCATTGGGGTAAGCCTAAATGCAATGAACTACTTTGGTGACATTGTACCGAAGACTAGTTTGCCCAGCTTCCGTGTTGCCGCTACACGCCCAAACATAGGGGTATATTATATGCACCGTTTCGCTCCACGTATTTCTGCTAAGGTGGCGTTGAACTATGGTCGTATTTCCGGTGATGACGCGAAGGCAGCTGATCCAAACGGCGCAGACTCGCGTTATCGCTACAATCGGAATATGAACTTCCGTAACGATATTGTGGAGTTGTCTGGTATGGCGGTATTCGACTTAATCGAAAACCGTAACAATTACCTCAAGCGTCCCGACTTTGTGCCTTACCTCACGGCCGGTATTGCCGTATTTCATCATAACCCTAAGGGTGCCGATGCCAATGGTGACTACGTGCAGTTACAGCCTTTGCAAACAGAAGGGGTAGATTACAGCTTAACACAGTTTGCTATACCATTTGGTGGAGGTGTTCGTTACCGGATAAATAAAAGCTTCGACATCGGTCTAGAACTAATTACTCGTAAAACCTTCACTGACTACTTAGATGATGTAAGCGGCACATTTGTGGAGCGTAGCACGTTGGCGTCTGGTCCGGCCCAGTATTTTGGCCATGATATTACCCGTAGCCAGGATCCTGCACAAGGATTTGGTAGCTTTACTGAGCCTGGCCAGCGTCGTGGTAAGGATGGCAACGACTGGTATACTACTTTAGGGGTTACCGTCAACTACATTCTTGCTCCCCGCGTAAAGAACCCCAAATTCCGCTAGCCTATGCAACGTAGGCTGGCTACCCTCGACCATAGCCTGTCTAATGTTTAAATCGCAACTCTTCAAAACGCTCCTTGCCTATGGTATACCGGCGGGGAGCGTTTTTTTTGCCGGCACCGCCGCAGCTCAAAATACCAGTGAATTAGGTATTGGCGTTGGTGGTGCTGTGTATCGCGGTGAAATAGCACCATCGTACCAGTTTCGCAATAATCGGCCAGCCGTGACTGCCTTTTACCGGAAGGATATTACAAACCCGGTTACATTACGTGGGGGGCTTACCTATGGTATGCTGCGTGCCGACGATATCAACCAAAAAGGCGATAATGATGCACCACTCCCTTTGCCTGCCTACCGGCAGGCTGGGCTAAAAGGTGGACTGCTGGAGGCATCTGCTGTGATAGAATATAATTTCTTCGATTATCACGACCGAAAAGATAAAATACATTTTACCCCCTATGTATTTGCGGGCATAGCTGGATTTTACGCCAATACGCGCATCAGTACAGCCAATGCATCATTGGCAGGAGTAATTGATAGGAGTGGAGCAATGCTGGGCTTTGCTATCCCAGCGGGGGTAGGAGTAAAGTATGCTATTTCGCCGCGCTGGAACCTTGGTGCGGAGGTTGGTGCCCGCAAGACTTTTACTGATAATCTTGACCATTTAAGCACAAAAAATACGCAGCTCAATACAAGTTCTGAGCGCGACTTATTGATTAACAGACACACGCAAGATTGGTATTTTTACAACGGTATTAGTATCTCTTACACCTTCTACAAAATCCGCTGTCCTGAAGGACAATAAAGAAATAATTAGCGGACAGAACTGAGCAGCCAATTGTGAGGGGAGGGTATGCAACCATTTGCGTAACTTGCAGCCTCCTATACGCAAAGAACAACAATGGCCGCTCGGTCCGAAATTGACCTTCAGAAATTACCTGCGCACGTTGCCGTTATCATGGATGGCAATGGCCGCTGGGCCAAGAAAAAAGGTGGCTTACGCATCTTTGGGCATCAAAGCGCCATTACGGCTGTGCGCGAAACGGTGGAAGCCGCCGCAGAGCTGGGCATACGATTCCTGACCCTTTATGCGTTTTCCACTGAAAACTGGGCACGCCCGGCGCACGAAGTAACGGCATTGATGCAGTTGCTGGTGCACACTATACGGCAAGAAACACCTACCCTGTTGAAAAACGGGGTAAAATTACAAGCAATTGGTCAGTTGGACAGCTTGCCTGCCAGCTGCCAAAGAGAATTAGCAGAAGCTATTGAGCTAACGCAAAAAGGGGAACGTACCACATTGGTACTGGCGCTGAGCTACAGTGGCCGGTGGGACTTGGTACAGGCTACACGCCGTTTGGGTGCGGATGTAGCAGCCGGCAAGCTGCGAGCAGATGAGGTAACAGAGCACACTATTGCTGGTTACCTCAGCACGGCTGCAATGCCTGATCCGGAATTATTGATCAGGACGAGTGGTGAGCAGCGTATCAGTAACTTTTTGCTCTGGCAACTTGCTTATACTGAATTATATATAACTGATTTGCTCTGGCCAGACTTTCGGAGGGAACATTTTTATGAAGCCATCCGCGAATATCAGCGCCGGGAACGGCGTTTTGGGAAAACCAGTGAGCAGTTAACCGTTTCGTAATTTCTTCGAATGACCTCTTTTTTCAACCAGCTTCGCTGGCTAGCTGCGCTATTAGTGTTACTCGGCGGTGCCATAAGCAGCGCTCCTACGCAGGCACAAACTGCACCCCCTAACGATGGGGCAGAACACTACGTGCTAGGCGGCATTACAGTAAGCGGTGCGCGCTACCTGGATAACAATACGCTGATTGCGCTAACAGGTTTAAAAATTGGTGACCCAATTTCTATTCCTGGTGAAGAAATCGGTAAGGCTATTCGTAAGCTGTGGGATCAGGGTATTCTGGGCGACGTGAGCGTATCAACCACAAAAATTCAGGGGAACAAAATCTTCCTGGATTTCAACCTGAAGGAGCGGCCGCGTTTGTCGCGCTTTGAATTCACAGGTATCAGCAAAGGCCAAGCAGATGAGCTAAAGAATAAAATCAAGCTGATTCGGGGTAAGGTGGTAACGGATGCCTTGCTCAACAACACGCGCACGCAGGTAAAGAAGTTCTACACCAACAAGAGCTTCCTCGATGTGAAAGTGAACATCACGCAGCGGCCCGATTCGGCCCTGTCGAACAGCGTTGTGCTGGTGATTAATGTAGATAAAGGCGATAAGATCCGGGTGCGTGATATTGCCTTTGAAGGCAATGAGGCCTTTTCCGATAGGAAGCTGAAAGGCAAGCTCAAGAAGACGAAAGAGAAGAAGCCGTATAAGCTGCTGACCTCCGGAAAATTTCAGCGAGCTGAATATGAGGAGGACAAGCAAAAACTGCTCGACTTTTACAATGCTCAGGGATACCGCGATGCTATCATCGTTTCGGACACGCTAATCCGCAAAGATGATGGTCTGGCGCTACGCATTACGGTGGATGAAGGACCAAAATACTACTTCCGTAATATCACGTGGAGCGGTAACTATCTCTACGACGACAAGACCTTAGCCTCAGTGTTAGGTATCAAAGAAGGTAGCGCGTATAGCAAAGAAACGCTGGACAAACGCCTGAACTACAACCCGACTGGTCAGGATATCACGTCGCTCTATATGAACGATGGCTATTTATTCTTCAGCATCGAACCGGTAGAAACCAAGGTTGAAGGCGACTCGATTGATATTGAGATGCGCATCAATGAGGGTGTGCAAGCACGGGTGAAGGATATCAATATTGCCGGTAACACCAAAACCAGTGACCATGTAATTCGGCGCGAGATTCAGACGCTGCCGGGCGACAAGTTCAATCGGGAGTTGCTGATTCGTACGCAACAGCGCCTGTCGGGCCTGGGTTATTTCGACCCGGAGAAGGTAGGGATGAACCCTGTGCCAAACCAAGCTGATGGTACTGTAGACATTAACTATACGGTGGAAGAGAAACCTTCCGACCAGATTACGCTTTCGGGTGGCTGGGGTGGTTATGCAGGCTTCATCGGTACGGTAGGTTTAGTCTTCAACAACTTCTCGCTCCGCAAAGCTGGTACGCTTAGCAACTGGCGCCCTGTGCCTGCTGGCGACGGACAGCGTTTGGCCCTGAACGTGCAAGCCAACGGTTTGCAATACCAAGCTTACTCGTTCTCCTTTACAGAGCCGTGGCTGGGTGGCCGCAAGCCCAATTCGTTCTCCTTTAGTTTGAACAAAACAATTTCGCGCTTCGGAACCAGCTTCGACCCTACGACCGGCCAGTTCATCAAATCGAACAGCGCAACTGTGGCTCTAGGCCGGCGCCTTCGTTTCCCCGATGATTACTTCACGCTCAGCAATTCGGTATCGATAACGCAGTACAAGTTTCAGAACTATCCGCTGAACATCCGGAACAGCGCGGTGTCGGAGCTAACCACAGGCGACGCAAACAACTTTGTGTTCAATACTACACTGGCTCGTAACAGCATCGACAATCCTACCTTTACCCGTCGGGGCTCTTCGCTGTCGTTGTCGTTGTCGCTGACACCGCCTTACTCGTTATTCCCAGGAGCTCATCCTAACTCCACGCAGTGGCTGGAATACCATAAGTGGATGTTCGATGCCTCGTGGTTCACGCCGCTGGTAGGCAAGCTGGTACTGAACTCCCGCGCCCACTTCGGTTTCTTGGGGGCTTATAATGGCAACCGTACGTTAGGGCCGTTTGAGCGCTTCAAACTGGGTGGATCGGGCCTGGGCTACGGTGGTGCTTCCAACTTCATTGTAGGTACTGAATACATCGGTTTGCGCGGCTACGCCGACCCGAATGATCAGGAAGCTATTCCGACCGCACAAACGGCAGATAACGGCGGTATTGCCTACAATAAGTTTGTGATGGAAATGCGTTACCCTGTGTCGTTGAACCCGGCCGCTACGGTTTATGTTCTGGGCTTTGCAGAGGCTGGCAATGCGTTCAACACCTACTCGCAGTACAACCCTTACAAGCTGTATCGTTCGGCGGGCATAGGCGCCCGCGTATTCATGTCGGCGTTTGGCTTGCTTGGGTTTGACTATGGCTACGGCTTCGATACGGTACCAGCTACTGTAACGAATCCTGGCACAGGTCCGAAGGGCCGCTTCCACTTCATCATTGGTCAGCAGATTCGTTAATCATCTTAGTTCGCATGAAAGCACTTCGGTATAGTTTGTCGGTGCTGACGCTGGTGATACTATTGGCGCCGACCGCACTGGCGCAAAAGTTTGGCTACGTCGACTCAGAATTTGTAATGGGTAAGATGCCGGCTTATGCTCAGGCGCAGCAGGAACTAAACACCTTATCACAGAATTGGCAGAAGGATATCGAAGCGCAGAAGCAGGACTTGGATAAGATGTATCGCACGTACCGCGCCGAAGAAGTTCTACTAACGGAAACGCAGAAGAAGAAGCGTCAAGACGAGATTACTAAAAAGGAGCAGGACGTTCGGGCTTACCAAAATAAGATATTTGGTTACGAGGGCCAACTGTTCAAAAAGCGGCAGGAGCTAACTCGCCCCGTGCAGGACCAAGTGTTTGAGGCGGTGGAAAAAGTGGCGAAGAAAAAGCAGTTGGCTATTATCTTCGACAAATCCGGTGACCTAACCATGCTATATACCAATCCGGTGCACGACTATACGGAATTTGTTTTGGAGGAATTGGGTTTGGCTTCTGCGGACCGCAATCAGCCAGCGCAGTCGGGCGCTACGCGTACCGTAGAGCCACCGCAAACGCCTGCTAATAGCGCCGATGCCGAGCCTGGTACCCCACAAGCAGCTCCTACCCGGACTGTGCCAACACGCCGACCGTAGCTAAAAAATTGAAATCCTTACCTTTGCCCTACTCAATCACTGAATTTTCCCTTTTAATGATCACCATGAACAAAATCCGCCTCGCCCTGGCTGCCGTTGTGCTCACTTTTGCTACGGCTACTTCCGCGTTGGCTCAGGCCCCGCTAAAGATCGGCTACACCAGTGTATCGTATGTGCT
>NZ_JAGETX010000016.1:0-75175 GCF_017589435.1 Hymenobacter defluvii | reverse complement strand
GTAGCACGCACTGGCAGCGGTGGCTGGGGCAATAGCGATGTAGCACGCACTGGCAGCGGTGGCTGGGGCAATAGCGACGTAGCCTTTTCAGGTCGTGGCGGCTGGGGCAATAGCGATGTAGCCTTTTCAGGTCGTGGCGGCTGGGGCAATAGCGATGTAGCACGCACTGGCAGCGGTGGCTGGGGCAACAGCGATGTAGCACGCACTGGCAGCGGTGGCTGGGGCAATAGCGACGTATGCTAAAACCTTCCGCTCAAAAACGAGTGTGTTTACTTTGCTACCTTGCCTGACAGTATGCTTATGTGACTGTTAGCTGATGAGGCAATTTCTACACGGACTTCTTCTTCTTGTTGCCCTCGGGTTAGGAGCCTGTTCTTCTTCGGCTCCTAACCCGGATACGATACGCGTTCGTTGGGCGGCTGATCTGGAGACGTTGGATCCTTTGCTTTATCTTAATTCAGTTAATACAACTCAGACTATCAATTTATTGTACTTCAGCTTATTAGACAACGGACAGGAAACAGTTCCACTATTAGCCGAAGCTCTGCCTAGTGTTCGTTACACTGATTCATTAACGTTTATTACCTATAGAATACATCCGGCGGCTACGTGGGATAACGGCCGCCCAGTGTTGGCCCGCGATGTAGCGTTTACTCTGGCTGTGATGAACTGCCCTGGTCTTCCAAACGAAGCGGCGGAAGCACAATTTGATTTCATCGAAAAAATAAAATACGATTCCACTGATCAGCGGCGCTTCACGTTTGTGTGCCGGGGTAGGTCACCCGAGTTCTATTCTGCCTCGGGTGATTTTCCGATTTTACCAGAATACGCTCTTGACCCAACCGGTAGCCTGGCGGCTCTTTCATTGCGCACATTGCGCATGTCTGAGGCCGCTAAGCTACCCGCCGTTACGCGCTTTGTACAACGTTATGTAGGCGCTCAACTCAACCGGCACCCTGGTAACCTACCAGGGTGTGGCCCTTACCGTTTGCACCAGTGGCAAAGCGGGCGCTACCTCTCTCTTCAGCGCAAGCCTATATGGTGGGGTGATAAGGTGCAGCCTGCACCAACACAACTACAGGCTTATCCAAAGAAAATAGTCTTTGATATTATACCGGATGAGAATACGGCTGTATTGGCCCTACGCCGCCATCAACTCGATATCTATCCTCGCCTACCCGCAAAGGACTACATACGCCTGAAAGAGTCGGCGGCGGCCAAGTGGCTGTCGTTTTACTCAACCGGTTCGTACGAAATGGTTACGGTAGGGTTCAATACGCGCCGTCCTATGCTGCATGATCGGCTGACTCGCCAAGCCCTCAGCCGCTTGTTTAATGTGCCAGCTCTTATTGCTGGTACACAGCAGGGCCTAGCTTATCGCAGTGTAGGTATAATAGCTCCTCAAACAAAACCCTACTATAACAGCACTTTACCCTTTATACCTTATAGCTTACCCGAAGCCACTGTATTATTAAGGCAGGCGGGCTGGCGTCAGACGGCTACGGGCTGGCACCGAGCAACAGTAGGGGCCGCAACTCAACACTTAAAACTTACCATCTCATATCGGACCGGCGACCCCGCTTATGAAGCAGCTGCCCTCCAGTTTCGGAGTGCTGCTGCTACGCTGAATATTCCGGTAACACTACGCCCTGCCGAGCGCTCTATATTTATAGCGCAACTGCGCAATGGTGAATCGGATGTGTTCTTACATTCATTATCTGGCAACCCGACGGCGTTTAACTTTGCTCCGCTTTTTCACTCGCAATACACTAACGCAGGCAACTATAGTGGTTTCGGGACTTCGACGAGTGATAAGCTAATTGAGGAACTGGCGGCCGCTGAAAGCCAGACGCAAAAAATCGAGTTGGTGAAAGAATTTCAGCAGATGATGCAAGAAGAAAGCCCAGAGGTAGTGCTTTATTTTCTGCGCTATCAAACGGCTGCTAATGCGAAGCTAACCGGTTTGGAACCCTCCCCTTTAAAGCCCGGCTATAACGTATCGACCGTGCGCCTCCGAAAGGGCAGTTGATATGGTGCGCTACCTGTTGTTTCGTCTACTCCGGCTACTGTTTGCTCTTTGGCTGACAGCATCCGGCGTTTTTTTACTAAGCCGCTCCCTACCCGCTGATATTATTCTACAGCGGCTGTCCGTGGATGAGATAAGTGCTACTGCTTCCAGCCTGCAACAGCAACGTATTGCGGAGCAGCGCTTTCGGCATCGGTTGGGCTTGGATATCCCACTATTTTATTTCTCCCTACCTACCGCCGCCACACATCAGCAATGGCAGTGGCACGGCCGACACAACCAATACCACCGGTGGGTACAGCAGCTGCTCCATGGCAACCTGGGCCGTTCTTACCGCGACGGCCAACCCGTGACGACCTTATTAGCAGCGGCTCTGACTTACACGTTGCCGCTCACCACGCTGGCCGCTACGATGTCTGTTCTACTGGCGCTGTGGCTGGCTACACGTTTGGCAGTGCATCATCAGATTCGTTTGTTTGCTCTTCGGCTCTTGTATGCGCTGGATGCATTACCGCTGTTCGTACTTGCCCTACTGCTGCTGTTGCTGTTTGCCAACCCGGATATGCTGACGTGGTTTCCAGCATATGGTCTGGGGGAAGAGGCAGAGCTAGTGAATACCTCTGTGCTGGAGCGCATTGGCACTTTGCTTTACTACCTCGCGCTCCCATCGATTTCTCTGATTCTTGTGAATTTGCCTCATCTAGTAATACAGATGGATGCGGCGCTGCAACAGGAGCGCCTCACCGCCTACGCAGCTACTGCCCGTGCCAAAGGTGCCCCCGAAAAGCAGGTCATACAGCACCATACTCTGCGAAATGCACTACTACCTAGCTTAGCCCAACTCACCGATTTATTACCAGCTTTGGTAGCAGGCGCGGTGGTGGTGGAGGTTATTTTTGCTTTGCCGGGGGTAGGCCGCCTACTTGCCGAGGCGGCAGCCACGCACGACTATCCGGTGATAGTAGGGGGAGTGTTGCTTACAGCACTGGTACGGTTGCTGGCGCAGTTTCTCACGGATGGCCTGTACCTGTTGGCTGACCCTCGAATCAGGCTGCGTGCATGAGTGTATCTTTCTACTTTGCTAGCTGGCGCCGACGAATGGCGATTGGGTGGCTTTGCCTTTTGCTGGTAAGTGCTGTGGCTGCCCCTTGGCTACCCCTCCCTTTTGCACCCGATCAGTTGAATTTATCTGCCACAATGCAACCGCCCGGTACGGATGGCCACTGGTTAGGCACTGACCCGTATGGCCGCGATGTACTGGCGCTGCTACTATTTGGGGCGCGTACTGCCTTGCGTCTCAGCCTACCAGCCGCCATCCTGACAACAATATTAGGCACGCTGCTGGGTGCCACAGCCGGCTTCTATCGTAACCGACCTCTCCCTATCGACAGTCTTGTTACGGGGCTGATGGCCGTTATTTCCTCCATCCCGCGGCTGATCTTGGTCTTAGCACTGGCAGCAGTGCAGCCCCCTTCCATCAATACGTTGTTGATGCTGTTCTTATGTACGTATTGGATTGGTCCGGCCCGGCTGGTACGTGCTGAAATGCTCCGGACCCGAGAATTACCTTTCATAGAAGCAGCTCGGGCTGCCGGCATTCCTACCCATCGTATACTAATACGTCACGCACTGCCTAACACTTGGCAGCCAGCACTAGCCGTTTTTCCGCTCAGTGTTGCGTCCCTCATCGCGCTCGAAACTACGCTATCCTTTTTGGGCGTAGGGCTGCCACCCGAAATAGCGAGCTGGGGCCGTTTGTTGGCTGCTTTCAGTATTGACCCTAGTGCTTGGTGGCTCTTGCTCTATCCGGCCGCTATTCTATTCATTACTTCGTTAGCCCTACGTCAGCTCAGTAAGTGATTATTACCTCTAGTTCGATTGCAGGTGAAATGTCACAAAATCTTATAATATCAGCATCACCAAGCTCGCCCTATATGTGTACTTTTTTACAAGATTAGGACACTTTTCGTCATTATCTACCTGAACTCAATCAAATACACTTAGAATTATACAAATATTCTTCAAAATATATCAAGTCATTATTTAGACAATACTGTCCTTTTTGAGACCACTCTTTCCCTATAGCTTTGCTAAAAGGAAAGCGTCTTACTAACGAGATATCATATAAAAACAAGCTTGTTCATCTCTTTTAGCGGCCATTAAAGCGCTGTTTATAAAGATACTACTCGTTTGATTGATTTACGTCCGAGACCTTTTTCACAGCCTACCCTATACGCAGGTCGAGGCTTTATAGAGCTTAATGAATCTTACTTCGCCGTGAAATATGTTGCGAGCGGCGTTGGTCGAGGATTTAGGATTGTTGCAATAAATTAGGTGTACAAAAAAACCGCAGATGCTGTCTGCGGTTTTTTTTTGCATTTCAAGATTCTACTGGGTGGTTTCGGCTGTTTGTTGAGCCAACAGACGTATTCCGTCTGCAAAGGAGTGTGGCTGATACCCCAGTATTTTCCGCGCTTTGGTGATAATGAATCCTGTGCGCGGCGGCCGACGAGCAGGCTGCGAAAACGTGCTACTATTAACACTGGTAATCAATTGCTTATCTAAAGCAAAAAAATCTGCCACGCGTAGCGCCATGTCATACGGTGTAAGTAGTTCATCGCCGCTAATATGAAAGATACCGGTGGCGTTTTGTTGAGCTACTAGCCAGCAACCCTGGGCTAGGTCCTCGGCCAGGGTAGGCGTTCGGAGCTGGTCGTCTACCACTTTTATGGGGGTATGGGACCGGAGCGAGTCGCGCACCCATAGCACGATGTTGGTGCGGCCGTAGTCGTGGGCGGTACCGTACACCAGCACTGTGCGCACAATGCTCCAGGGACAAGTAGCTACCTGCACAACCTGCTCAGCGGCCATTTTACTTTCCCCGTAGTAATTAACGGGTGCGGGTAAGGCTTCTTCGGTCAGTGGTCCGGCTTCCCCACTGAACACAAAATCGGTGCTGACGTGGATAAGATGCACTGCTAGAACCTCGCACACGGCTACTAGATTCTCTACGGCCGTCACATTTTGCTGCCAACAGGCCGCGCGATTCACCTCGCACTCGTCCACATTGGTCATGGCGGCTGTGTGGATGAGGTGAGATGGGCTCACGTCGGCTAACACCTTTGCCACCTGCGTGGCATTGGTCACATCGAGGGGCACGAACCGCACATCCGGATATAGAGCAGCCAGTTTATTGGCACCCCGCGATGAAGCTACTACCTCTATTTCCGGCTGCGTGCGGAGTAGTGCTACCAGCTTTTGGCCGAGCAAGCCGTTGGAACCGGTAATCAGGATGCGTTTGGCCATGGCAGTAATTCAGGCTTAGTACTGATAGTTGTATTGCTCCGCTATTTTCTGCTTGCTCAGCTTGTCTACCTTCATCTTCATTTTCACGTCCGTAATGGGCCGGTCGCGGATGTCTTTGGGCACGGCAGCTATTTTCTCCACCACATCCATACCGCTGATTACCTGGCCGAATACTGTGTAGGCACCATCGAGGCGGGGTACACCCTGCCGATTTTCTACGATATAGAATTGGGAAGCGCTGCTGGCTCGGCGCGGATTTACGGCGTCGCCGGTGCGAGCAGCGGCCACGGCTCCGTAGCGGTGGTGCAACTCGGGCCGGATTTCAGCCGGAATCATCTTCTCATTACGCTGGCCGGCCCCGTCGTTGTTGGGGTTGTCGTCCTTGGAATTTGGGTCGCCACCCTGAATCATGAAGTCGGGAATGACCCGGTGAAAGGTAGTGCCATTGTAGAAACCTTTCTTCGCCAGCTTCAAGAAATTGGCCTTGTGCCGGGGCGTCTGATCAAACAGAATCAGCCGAATATCGCCCTGCGGCGTGCTGATGGTCACGACCTGGTCCTTCTTGCTGGTTTTGGTTGATGCAGTTGGCGCTACGGAACGGGTAGAAGCGCAGCCGGCGCTTAGCAATAGCAGCACTAGCCAACATGCGCCCCACGATTTCAGATGAATCATATACTTTGTTTTCAACCCAACAATAGAAGATACGCTACGCTACGCGGTGCGCCCGGATATCATCCAGAATTTCCTGCCCGCCGCGTTGCAGTACGCTTTCGGCAATCTGAACACCTAGCGCTTCAGCCTCTGCCTGATTGGTAATCGACTTCGTTTCCTCAATGTACTGCTGCCCGTTGAGGCTGATGAGGCCGCCGTGGAGCTTCAAGGCCCCCTCGGGAGTGTAGGTTGCCAGCGCAAACGACGGAATACTGCACCCGCCCTCCATCGTGCGGAGGAAAGCCCGCTCGGCCAGCAAGGCCGTGTGGGTAGGCAAGTGGTCGAGAGCCTGGTGCAACGTCTCTTTCAGCTCTGGCTGCAAGTTTCGGGCGCACTCAATGGCGACGCTACCCTGCCCGGCGGCCGGAACAAAGTGTGTGGCGGGTAACACATGCCGAATCAGGTCGTCGTATTCCATGCGGTGCACACCGGCGTAGGCCAGCACCAAGGCGTGGTATTGTCCTTCTTCCAGTTTGCGCAGGCGCGTTTGCAAGTTGCCACGGGCCTCGGCGGTGCGGGCGTTAGGGTAATAGCGCTGCAACATGGCCTTGCGGCGGGTGCTGCTGGTGCCCAACACAAGGTCGGGGCGGGTAAGGTCTAGGTTGGGGTCGAAGCTCACCACCACGTCGTTCACCTGCTCGCGCTCCATAAAGGCCAGCAGTTCCAAGTCGTCGGGAATGGTGCTCTGCACGTCTTTGGCGCTGTGCACAGCCAAATCAATATGGCCCGTACGCAGACTGATTTCCAGCTCCTCCGTGAACACGCCCTTGGCCCCAATCTTATCGAGCGAGCGGTCCAGCACCACGTCGCCCTTGGTGGTGATGATGACAATTTCCGTGGCCAAGCCGCGCTGCTGTAAGCGGTCGGCTACGTGGTTGGCCTGCCACAGTGCCAGCTTGCTCCCCCTGGTACCGATGCGAATAGGCTTCATCCTTCGAGAATTAAATAAGTAAGTCAAGCACTAAAGGGCCGTACCGGCGCTCTTGGAGAGCTTGCGTAAATCGTGTTTCTTGTGCCCTGCAAAGGTACGAAAGCCAGCCCCGGCGATACTAGCTATAGCACTTTTAGCACTAGCTATATCAATTTACCAAAGTGTATTTAATGCCTTTATAGCGTGTAGAACCGGTTTTATGGAGCTTTATTAAGCTTGTCGGAGAAGCTCTGCCACGCGTAGCGACGTATCCACGAACACCATGCGCGGGTTGGCGTTGCGCTCGATGTGGTAGTGCGCGTCGTTTAGCTCGCGGGTGAGCGGGTCGGCATTGCGAGGCGTTACAAACTTGCTGAAACCAGTCACGAACTGCTGCTCGCTGGTGGCCAGGTGAGGTACCAGCTGCGCATCAAGCCCGAAGAGCAACACCTTGCGCAGCACACCCAGCGAGTAGTGCAGCAGCTCCTTTTGGTTTTCGCGGCCTAGCTTTTGAAACTCGTCGCTCTTGCCCAGCAGCTTGTCTACCTTATAGCCATAGCACTGCCGCATCCAGTCGATAAAAAACGTAAGGTAGTCGTGGTCCTGCCCCGAAGCCGTGGCCGCTGCCAAGGCTGCCCCCAGGTTGCCTTCAGCTAGCTGCGCCACCTGATGTGCTTTGGCCTCGGGCAGATGCCGTTGGTCGCGGAGGTAGGCGGTTAGCTCCGCCTCGGGCAAGGGGCGCACCACAATAGGCTGCACCCGACTAATGATGGTAGGTAGTAACTGCTCGGGCGCATTGCTGACCAATAGAAACACGGTAGCAGGTGGCGGCTCTTCCAGCAGTTTTAGCACGGCGTTGGCGGCGGCGGGGTGCATCAATTCGGGCAGCCAAATAACCACGGTTTTGTAGCGCGCCTCGAATGCCGTAAGCGACACCAGCCGCAGCAGTTGCAGGCTTTCTTCCTTGGAAATACTCCCCTGCTTGTTGTCGGCCCCAATGTGCTGCATCCAGTCGTTGAGGCCCTGGTAGGGATTTTCCAGCACGAATTGGCGCCACTCGCCGGCAAACTTGCTGCTTACCGCATCTTTCGGTACCGCTTTGGTGGTCGTAACAGGTAGGATGAAGTTGAGGTCGGGGTGAATCAGTTTGTCGATTTTCTGACAGCTGGCACAGTGCCCGCACGAATCGGTATCCTGTGGCTCGCGACCCTCGCAGTTAAGGTAGGCCGCATACGCCAGCGCCAACGCCAGCGCCGCCGAACCCTCTGCCCCGCGAAATAGCTGCGCGTGCGCCACGTGCTGCCGCTGCACCGACTGCACCAGCACCCGCTTCACCTCCTCATTACTCGGAATATCCGCAAAACGCATACCGTTGACTTCCTTCTACTTGCGTGGCTAGCGCAAACTATTTAGCGCTAGCCGGCACGTACCGATCAAATATTTACTCTATTACTATTGGCGCGGTGCTATTGCCTGCTGCTCGTTCCCACACGCGGTCCTTGGCCGTGGCTTCGTACACGTAGGCCATGATATCCTGCTCCGGTTGGTCGTAGGGCAGATTGCGGCGGCTCATCACCCGCTCGGCTACTTCGCCGGCTTTGGGTAGGCGGAAGGTTTCGAAGCCCGCCGAGCCGCCCCAGCTAAACGATGGCACGAAGTTGCGCGGGAAACCTGCCCCAAAAATATTGGCCCCTACCCCTACCACGGTACCGGTATTAAACATCGTGTTGATGGCGCACTTGCTATGGTCGCCCATCATCAGGCCGCAGAACTGCAAGCCGGTATTCACGAAACGCCCGGCGGCGTGGCTCCAGATCTTAACGGGGGCGTAGTTGTTCTTGAGGTTCGACGTGTTGGTATCGGCGCCCAGGTTGCACCACTGACCTACCACCGAGTTGCCGAGGTAGCCTTCGTGGCCTTTGTTGGAGTAGGCCATCAGAATGCTATTGGCCATTTCGCCGCCTACCCGACAGTAGGGGCCTACCGTATTGTCGCCGCGCAGCTTGGCGCCCACGTTGACATGTGCCGCTTCACAAACGGCCAACGGACCTTTCAGAACGGCGCCTTCATGCACCTGTACGTCTTTGCCCAGGTAGATGGGGCCGTCCTCGGCGTTGAGGATGGCCGCCCGGATTTTTACGCCCTCTTCTATAAAGATATTTTCCGCGCCGTACACAATGGTATACGCGTCGTTCACAGGTTGCGACTGCCGGCCTTTGGTCAACAGGGCAAAGTCCTGTCGGATTTGGGCACCATTTTGTTGAAACAAGTGCCAGGGCTGGCTGATGATGGTAAGACTACCCTTTGCTTGCCGCACATCGCGGTAGCCATCCTGAATTAGCTCGGCCACTTCAGACGCATCCGGCAGGTAGGCCGCTACCAACAGCTCTTCACTCAGCAAGGCTTCGCCGGGCTGCAAGGCCTGTACTTGCTCTATCAGCTTTTCATCGGGGCACACGGCGCCGTTGATAACCAGCGCCGGCCCTTCGGTGGGACCGGCCGGGAATTTTTCGCGCAAGTGGGGCTGCGTGAGGTAGTGTACCGGCTGTTGCAAGTGGTGCTGCCACTTTTCGGCAATGGTCAGGATGCCGCAGCGTAGGGCAGCTACGGGCCGGGTGAAGGTAAAGGGTAGTAGATTAGGCTGAATAGCCGGGTCGTCGAACAGTAGAATATGCATAGCGGTAGAATTCTACCGCGAAACTACGGCTTTTGCCGGTGCGGGGTAAACACAGGCCATAAAATCCGCACGTCATCCCGAGCTTGCCGAAGCATCTTGCGTGCAACGGTAATCTCAGTAACCAGGAAATTACCACTACAACGTCAGCACGCGAGATGCTTCGACAAGTTCAGCATGACGTGCGGATTTTATTATGTGTCCTTCCGATCCTCCCCTACCCCCAACAACAAAAAAGTTCCTTCCGCGCGCGGAAGGAGCTTTCAGGAAAGCCGGCAGCCAAGGGCTGAGGGCCGTTATTTCTTCTGGTAGCGGTTGCGGAATTTCTCCACACGGCCGGCAGTGTCGATAAACACGTTTTTGCCGGTGTAGAAGGGGTGCGAGGCACTGCTCACTTCTACTTTGATAACGGGGTACGTCTTGCCGTCTTCCATCGTGATGCTCTCGCTCGAGTTCATCGTCGAACGGGTGATGAATTTGAAGTCGCTGGACGTGTCCTGGAATACCACTTCGCGGTACTCGGGGTGAATGTCTTTTTTCATGGTCGGGATGCCGTTAAAACCTTCTGGCCCTGCCGATTTTGCGGAAGGGATTGCAAAAGTACGTTTTCGGGCTGACATTCAAAAGCCTAGCCCGGTTTTTCTGCTGAATGGTTGGGTGGCTACGCTAGTTGTATTGCTGGATTACCTTTGAATAAACTTTCTATGCTTGCTTCCTCACAGTTCTGGCAGCATCATTCGTTGCCCGTCGAATCAACCATCAACCATTTCATTTCTTCAACCTATGCGCCTTTGCTTTGCTTCCAACAATGCTCATAAACTCGATGAAATCCGGGCCATCCTACCCAGTTCCATTGAGCTGGTGAGTCTGGCTGATATTGGTGGTCCCGACGACCTACCCGAAACCCAGGATACGCTGGTCGGCAACGCCCACCAGAAAGCGCAGTACGTGTGGGACCACTTCGGCGTGGCCTGCTTCGCCGACGATACCGGCCTGGAAATCGATGCGCTGAATGGGGCACCCGGTGTGTACTCGGCCCGCTATGCCGGGCCCCAGCGCCTCGCCGCCGACAACGTGGCCAAAGTATTAGACGAGCTGGCGGATGCTCCCTCCCGCACGGCCCAGTTTCGTACCGTCATTGCTCTTATCCTGTCCGATTCGGAGAAACATACCTTCAACGGGGTAGTAGAAGGGCTAATTACGACGGAGCCCCGTGGGGACGCCGGTTTCGGCTACGACCCCATTTTTCAGCCCGTTGGCTTTCAGGAGACATTTGCCGAGATGCCCTTGGCGCAGAAAAACACACTCAGCCACCGCGCCCGCGCCGTGCAGCAGTTGGTAGCTTTTTTTGAATCCAGAGAAAAATAAACCGTTTTCGGCCAAAATTTTGGTTTTGCCGCCGCCAAACTTGCGAAGTGCTTACTTTTGCAGGGTTGGCCCCGCCGGTACGGGCCACTTTTCTACCCATGCAACAACCTTTCATCGTCGGCATTACGGGGGGCAGCGCCTCGGGCAAAACCACTTTTTTGCGCCGCCTGCTGGCTTCGTTTCCCGAAGAAGAAATCTGCCTGATTTCGCAGGACAACTACTACCACCCGCGCGAAACCCAGCTGGTAGACGCGCAAGGCGTTACCAATTTCGACCTGCCTACCTCCATTGACTCGGCCTCCTATGCCGCCGATGTGCTCAGCATCAGCCAGGGTAAGGAAGTGCGTCGGCCGGAGTACACCTTCAACAATCCCGATGCGCCGGTGCAGGAGCTGGTGTTTCGGCCCGCCCCGATTGTAGTGGTAGAGGGCATTTTCGTGTTTCACTTCGAGGAAGTGGCGCGCTTGCTCAACCTAAAAGTGTTTATCGACGCCCAGGAACACGTGAAAGTGCTGCGCCGCATTGTGCGCGACCGGGACGAGCGGGGCTATGATCTGGAAGATGTGCTCTACCGCTACATCAACCACGTGGCCCCCACCTACGACAAGTTCATCAAGCCCTACCGCAACGACGCCGACATCATCATCCCCAACAACAGCCGCTTCGATATGGGCCTGGAAGTGCTGGTGTCTTTCCTGAAAGCGAAGGTGAAGGCGTAAAAGGTGAAGTTGTGAGTTTGCGAAGTTGTGAATGCAAAATGTCTGTCATCCTGAGCTTGCGAAGGACCTTCTCACGCGTGAACGAATGACGTAATAACGACTCGTTCACGCGTGAGAAGGTCCTTCACAAGCTCAGGATGACAGTCCCGTTTACAGTCAATTTTCAGAAATTCACAACTTCACTTCTCACAACTTCACCTTTTAGTATATTTGTAGCCATTGCCCTACCTATGTTTTTGCTGAGTACCCGGTTTTTATCTCGTTTGCGGTTTGCCTTGCTCACAGCCACGGTGCTGTTTGTGCTGGGCCTGAACCACCAGACGGTGACGACCTTTCGGGCGGTGCCAGGCAAGACTACGCGGGTAGGCGTGCGGCCTAAAGCGGCCGTCATCAAGCAAAAAGTAAATCTGGAGGCCGTGGGGCCGCTGGTGCTGCACGTGGCACCCGATGCCGATGCCTGGCTTCCCTTCCCTACCCCACAGCATTGGCTGCCGGCCGTGCGTCGGGCGTTGGCGGTGCCAAGCCCCCTGGCGGGCATTTTGCCCAGCAGCATCTTTCGGGTGCGGCTGTTGGTAGCGGCGCTTTCGCCGCAGGCGCCCTAGAAAAAATCGAAGTTTCGGGAATCAAAATAGTGCGGTTGTTTTTCTAGCAATTGACTATCAGCCTTTTCGCTGCGTACGCTTCCCGACGATTGATTTTTAATTGCTTGTTGCCTTTCCAAAAAATCTTTTCTGATGCGTAATAAAGGACTCATCATTGGGCTGACCATCGTGGTATCGGCCCTGTGTATCTACTTTCTCACGTTCACGTTCATCTCGCGCCGGGTACAGTCCGACGCGGTGAGCTACGCCACCAAGAATGGCGTTGTGAACCAACAGGCCCGCCAGCGCTACCTCGACTCGGTGTGGCGTGCTCCTGTAACCAGCATTTTGGGTGTTGATTACACCTACCGCGATGTGCGCGCTTCTGAGCTGGGCCTGGGCCTCGACTTGAAGGGCGGTATGCACGTGACGCTGGAAGTGTCGCCGGTGGAGATTGTGCGCGCCATGAGCGGCAACTCCAAAGACCCTAAGTTCAACCAGGCGCTGGAGCAGGCGCAACAAGCCCAGAAGGCTAATCCTTCGGCTCCTTTCACCACGCTGTTCCTGCAAGCCTACCGCAACGTAGCGCCCAACGATAACCTGGCGCGCATTTTTGCCAACACCACCAACAAGAGCCGCAAAATCGATATCAACTCGTCGGACGCCAAGGTGATTGGTGCTATCGACACCGAGATTGAGGATGCCATCGACCGCTCGTTCAACATTCTGCGCACGCGTATTGACAAGTTCGGCACCAGCCAGCCCAACATTCAGCGCGTGAAGGGTACCGGCCGCATTCAGGTAGAGCTACCCGGCGTAGACAACCCCGACCGTGTACGTAAGCTGCTGCAAGGCCAGGCTAAGCTGGAGTTCTGGGAAGTGTGGCGTCAGGATGAGTTCGGCCCCTACCTCCAGCAACTCGACCAAGCGCTGGTAGCTAAGGAAACTGCTGAAAAAGCTGCTTCTCCTACTGCTGCCGCTACTACCACCACTGCTCCTGGCGACACGTCGTCGTTGGCTAGCCAGTTGGCTAAGAAAAACACCGCTACTGCCGCTGCCGATTCGGCTAAAGGCCCACAAGGCTCGGTGCTGGCCCGCTTGTTTACGATGCCCGGCCAGTTGGGTGCCAACATCCGCGACACGGCCCGTGTAAACCAGATGCTTCGCTCGCAGGAGGCCCGTGCGGCTCTCCCTCCCAACCTCACGTTCATGTGGAATGTGAAGCCGCAGGAGTTGGGTGGTCAGGAATACTTGAGCCTGGTGGCTGTACGTAAAGCTTCGGGTGCTACGGCTCCGCTGGAAGGCGACGTAGTAGCCGACGCGCGCGGCGACATTGACCCGCAACGTGGCGGTGCTGAGGTAAGCATGAGCATGACGCCCACCGGCGCCAAGAAGTGGCAGAAGCTGACCAGCAACAACATCGGCCGTCAGGTAGCCATTGTGCTCGACGACAACGTGTATTCCGACCCCGTGGTGCAGGCCGAAATTGCTGGCGGCAACACCAGCATTTCGGGCAACTTCACCATCGAGGAAGCCCAGGATTTGGCTAACGTACTGAAAGCCGGTAAGCTGCCCGCTCCTACCCGCATTGTGGAAGAAGCTGTAGTAGGTCCGTCGCTGGGTCAGGAAGCCATCAATCAGGGTCTGTACTCGTCGGTGGCTGGCCTGCTGATTATCATGGGCTTTATGGCGCTGTACTACGGCCGTGCTGGTCTGGTAGCCGATGCCTCGCTGCTGTTCAACATCTTCCTGATTTTGGGTATTTTGGCTCAGTTCCAATTTGCCCTTACGCTGCCGGGTATTGCTGGTCTGATCCTGGTATTCGCCTCGTCGATTGACGCCAACGTGCTGATTTTCGAGCGTATTCGGGAAGAACTTGACCATGGCCATTTGCTGAAGGATGCCATCAACGCCGGCTACTCGCGCGCTTTCTCGGCCATCTTCGACTCCAACGTAACCACGCTCATCATCGCCCTCACGCTGTTCATCTTCGGTACGGGTCCGGTGCAGAACTTCGCCGTTACGCTGCTGATCGGTATTTTCACCTCGTTCCTGTCGGCCGTGTACGTGTCGCGCCTCATTATTGAGTGGCTGGTGAAAGGCAAAGAGACGAGCAAAATCACCTTCTCTACCTTCCTCTCGCGCAAGCTGTTCACCAACGTGAACTTCGATATCGTGGGCAAGCGCAAAATCGCCTACGCTTTCTCGACGGTGGTGATTGTAGTAGGCTTCGTGCTGATGGCTATTCAGGGCGGCCCCAACCTGGGTGTAGACTTCCGCGGTGGCCGCGCCTACGTGGTAGACTTCAACAAAGCCATGGACGCTTCTAAAGTGCACGATGCACTGGTGGCCGACTTTGGTGGCAGCGGCACGGAGGTGAAAACCTTCGGTACGCCCAACCGCCTGCGCATCACCACTGGCTACCTTGCCGATGATGAAAGCGTAACTGCCGACAAAAAGGTGGAAACCACCCTGTTGAATGGCTTGAAGAAGGATTTCAGCGGCGACGCACCCGTTATCAAATCTACTTCTAAGGTAGGCGCTACCATTGCCGACGACATTAAGAAGACCTCGGTGCTCAGCTTGGGCCTAACGCTGCTCGGCATCTTCGTGTACGTGTTGCTGCGCTTCTCGCGCTGGCAGTATTCCATGGCTGCAGTTATTGCCTTGTTCCACGATGCGCTGCTGGTTATTGCCTGCTACCCTATCGCTCGCCTGTTTGGTCTGAACTATGAGATGGACCAGATTTTCGTGGCGGCCGTGCTTACGGTGCTGGGCTTCTCGATGAACGATACGGTGGTAATCTTCGACCGTATTCGTGAATACCTGCGCGAAAACCCGCACCTCACGTTTGCTCAGGTGGCCAACCCAGCCCTAAATAGCACGTTCTCCCGCACCATGATTACTTCCACTACCGTGTTCTTGGTGGTGCTGGTACTCTATATCTTCGGGGGTGAAACGCTACGTTCGTTCTCGTTTGCTATGCTGGTAGGCATTGTGTTCGGTACGTACTCGTCGCTGTTCATTGCTACCCCCATTATCCTCGACACCTACGGCCGCAAAGAGGCTCGCGAGCGGGGCACCGACATCTCCACGCACATTGGCGATACAGGCGCACCCAAGCTGTCGACCTCCAACGTATAATCGCAGATTTTGCTGATTATCTGGATTTCGCTGAGTTGAAGAAACCTACTCGGTACACACAAAGAAGCCCGGCCGCTTGGCCGGGCTTCTTTGTGTGTATTCTTATCCTATTTCTGGGCTACTTTCAGAGCACTTTACTTTGCTAATGGCGCTTCTGGGGGAGCGGGTAGGGCGGCGCGCCACGCTAGGATTTGCTGCCGCATATTGGCAGCCACGGTGGGGTGTTGGGCGGCAACATTGGTTACCTCTTTAGGGTCTCGGGCGAGGTCGTATAGCTCCAGCTGGGAGCCGTCGTCGTTGAGCAGGAGCTTCCAGTTATCTTGGCGCATGGCCAAGTTGGGGCTCCGGTCGCGGCCGAGGGGGTAGCGGAACGACTTGCTGTTGCGGCCATACTCCCAGAACAGCGGCGCCGTGTGCGAGTGCGGCTTGCCTAAGAGGGCGGGCGTCACGTCTTCGCCATCGGTGCGGGGTTGCGGGCTGCTTGCCCCACCCGCCAGCGTCACAAACGAAGGGAACAAATCCGTAGCACTTAGCACCGACTGCTGGTCTACCCGCCCCGCCGGAGTACGGGCCGGGTAGCGCACAATAAACGGCATCCGGATACCCCCTTCGTACAACGAAAGCTTGCTACCCCGGTAGGGCGTGGCACGGCTCCCATCGAAATTCGGCAACGGGCCGTTGTCGCTGGTGAAAATAATGAGCGTATTATCGTCTATCCCCTGCTCGCGCAGCCCAGCCAGCAGCCGGCCTACCTGCCGGTCCAGCTCGGCCAACACACCCTTAAACTCCCGAGGCTTTTCGGTGCCGTTGGGATGGGCGTCGAGGGTGGATTCGTCGGGCACCCAGGGCGTATGCACGTCGTCGGGCCAGAGGTTGATGTAGCAGGGCTGGTTGGGGTGACTCTTAAGAAACGCCAGAGTTTTGTCTACGAAATATTCCGTGCGGCGCCAGCGCTTGATGCTGTCGGTGCGCGCCCAGATCCAGTTGGTAGAGGTCAGCAGCGGGTCGGGGTCGGGGCTTTCGTAGGTGCTGGCATAGGCATCGAAGCCGTAGCGCAGGATACCGGGCGCATTGTCTACGTCGCGGCCGCCACCCATGTGCCACTTGCCAAAGTGGGCGGTGGCGTAGCCAGCGGCTTGTAGTTGCCGGGCCACCGAGGGCGCATCGGCCACCAGAAAATCGGCCTGCTCGCACTGCCGGTTGTGCCGGCGCGTATCCAGAAACGACGTAATGTTAAACTTCCCCGGCGCCGAGCCCGTGGTCAGCCCTACCCTTGAGGGCGAGCAAATGGGCGCGGCGCTGTAATACTGCGTAAACTTGATGCCTTCGGCCGCCAGCCGGTCGATGTTGGGGGTAGGCACAAACGTGCCGCCGTAGCAGCCCACATCGGCAAAGCCCATGTCGTCTACCAGCAGCAAAATGATGTTAGGGCGCCGGGCAGAAATAGCCTTTTGTTTTACCTCTGAACGTGGGTTACTCGTGCAGCTACCAAGCAACAGCCCAACAACCAGAATGAGCAGATTCATCTGTTTCATAGCGTAGCAGTGTAGTTCTTTTTCGCATTTTACGCAAAATCAGTAACTACATATCTATCAACGCAAAAGGGCGGTTTGACTGTTAGTCAAACCGCCCTTTTGCGTTGGCGACACCACTTACAAAGTATGCCGCTGCAAAATCTGCGAATATTATACGGTAACGCCTTCGGCTACTACCTCCGTTACCTCAGGCACCATGCGCTTGAGCAGGTTCTCGATACCCGATTTCAGCGTAACAGTAGCCGAGGGGCAGCCCGAGCACGAGCCTTGCAGATTCACGGTCACTACACCTTGGTTGTAGCTCTTGAAGGTGATGTTGCCACCATCCTGCTCTACAGCGGGGCGCACGTAATTGTCCAGCAGGTCGATAATTTTCTGACTGGTTTGCTGGTCTTGCTCCGAGTGGTCGCCGGTGGCGGCGGCTTGCTGGGCGGCGCGCTGCTCCTCGGCGGGATCTACCGTGAAGATGGGGCCATTTGCCTCCACGTACGACTTCAGGAAGGTGCGCAGCTCGGGAATGAGCTGAGTCCACTGGTGTTCGGTGGTTTTGGTGATGGTGACGAAGTTGGCAGCAATAAACACGCGGCCTACATAGTCGAAGTTGAACAGCTCCTGAGCCAACGGCGAATTGGCAGCAGCTTCCACGTTAGGGTAGTCCACGCTCACGCCGTCGCTGAGTAGCGTGGCGTTGAGCACAAACTTCATGGACTCAGGATTGGGGCTGGCTTCGGCGTAGATGGAAACCGGCGAGGCGGCAGGAGTGGTATTCATAAGGCAATTGATACGTAAGGCGTTGCGAAGTAAAAAAGAATGTCTTTTGGCTAATTTCGCCAAATCCATTGCATCTACAACCAATCGGAGCCGTAGATGTTATAAAGGTAACAACTCCCCTCCTCTTTTAGCTCCCTACCGACCATCTTGCGCTTGCCGATGGCCGGTGGGCTACTTTTGTCTTTCACCTAGCGTTTTCACTATTGCCTTTTTTCTCTGCCTCTCTCCTACTCGCCGTGCACATGCCAGCCGTTGCTCCTTGGCTGCTGATACCTTTTGTTAGTTTGCTTGGGCTTATTGCCTCTGGCCCCTTGTTGTTTCCGCATTTCTGGGAACGTAACTATGCCCGCATTGCCGTGGCGTTGGGCCTGCTGATGCTGCTTTACTACGGCTTTGCCCGCCACGACTGGCACATGGCCGTTGAAACCCTCGCTGAATATTTCTCCTTCGTAACGTTGCTGGCGTCGTTGTACGTGGTGGGCGGCACAATGTACCTGAACATCGGTTTGCAGGGAACTCCTCAACGCAACGTTATTCTGCTGATCATTGGTGCGGTGCTGGCCAGCTTGATTGGTACTACTGGTGCTTCGCTGGTGCTTATCAGGCCGTTTATCCGTCTCAACGACGAACGCATCAAGCCCTACCATATCGTCTTCTTTATCTTCATTGTCAGCAACGTAGGCGGGCTACTCACTCCACTCGGCGACCCACCTTTGTTCATTGGCTTTCTGCGCGGCGTCCCGTTTATCTGGACGTCCTTGCACCTAGCCCTACCGTGGGTGGTGGCCAACAGCGCACTGCTGCTGATTTTCTGGTTGATTGACCGCCGTATCCCTTACCCAAGCCGCTTCTCGCGCGAGGAGCAGGAGCAGATCCGGCGCGAGGGCGGACTGCCGCTGCTGGAGTTTCATGGGCGCTACAACCTGATCTGGCTGGTCGTTGTACTGATTAGCGTATTCATAGATCCGCAACAGTTTCCTTGGATTCCTACCCTGAGCATTGCTGGGGTGAACGTGTCGTTTGTGCGGGAAACGGTGCAGCTACTGGCTGCCTGGGGCTGCTACCGCACGGCTACCGGCCGTGCGCTCACGGGCAACCATTTCACGTTTGGGCCTATTTATGAGGTAGGGTTTCTGTTTTTCGGCATTTTCCTGACCATGATGCCCGCCCTGCAACTGGCATCCCGCGTAGCTTCCGACCCGGCCATCGCCACGCGCCTTACGCCAGCCGTACTGTACTGGGTGACCGGCCTGCTCTCTGCCTTCCTCGACAACGCCCCTACCTATGCCAGCCTGGTATCGTTGAGTATGGCCGGGCACGAGCTGGAATTCAACAAGGTAGCCTCCGTGGCCGCCTTCGCCTACGACCCCGCTACTATGCCGCTGCTGCGCGCTATTTCCAGTGGGGCGGTGCTATTTGGCGGTCTTACCTACATCGGCAATGGCCCCAACTTCCTGGTGCGCTCCATTGCTCGTGACGAGGGAATCGATATGCCGGCGTTTTTCCAGTATATTTTCCGCTACTCCCTGGTCTACCTGCTGCCGGTGCTAGCCCTGGTGAGCGTGTTGTTGTATTGGATGTAGCCTAATGGCCCACTTCCTGTTCTAGCGTTTGGTTGAATGCATTCCTGGACTGCCGCCCTATTTCGCCCCATCGATATTGCCTGGCTGGTAGTAGCTCGCGTGCTAATTGGGTCCTTGTTGGCGCTGGAGGTGGCAGGCAGCTTAGCGCTGGGTTACATCCGCGAGTACACCGAGCCGGCTTTTCACTTTTCCTACCTCTTTTTCACCTGGCTGCCCACCCTACCCCCAGTCGGTATGATAGGGCTGCACTTGCTCATTATTGGGCTGGGCGTAGCGGTGGCGGCCGGTTGGCGTTTTCGGTTTACGGCGCCTGCGTTGTGCCTGGCCTTTACCTGGCTGTTTCTGGCCGAGCAAACGCGCTATATCAATCATTTCTACCTCTATTCCTTGCTGGCGGGGTTGCTGGCTCTCACGCCAGCCCACCGCGCCGCGTCTGCCGATGTGCGCGCCGGCCGCACTACCGCCTCTACCACCACGCCCGCTTGGACGCGCTGGCTGCTGCAACTGCAACTAGGGCTGGTGTATTTCTTTGCTGGCCTGGCTAAGCTGAATCCCGACTGGTGGGCGGGTGCTTCGCTGCGCATCTGGTTGGCCCCGAAAGCGCATTATTTCCTCATCGGACCGCTGCTGGCGCAGCCGTGGCTACCGGTCTGGATGAGCCGCGCCGGTCTGGCCTTCGATCTGCTGCTGGTGCCGCTGCTGCTATGGCGCCGCACCCGACTTCTGGCCTTAGCAGCGGTAGCGTTTTTTCACTTGTCTAATGTGCTGGTGTTTGGGCTGGGCACGTTTCCGTGGTTTTCGCTGGGGCTGACGGTGTGCCTCTTCCTACCTCCCGATTGGCCCCGACGAGCTCCAAAGCTCCGTAGCTGGCTGGCCGCTCGCGTGCCATTGCCCGCGCTTTCGGCCAATCCAATTATCCCACGCACGGCGCCCGTATTGCTTACTTTTTTAGCCTTCTATATTGCTGTACAGCTGCTGGTACCATTGCGCTACCTGCTCTACCCCGGCGATGTGCACTGGACCGAAGAAGGCCATCAGTTTGCGTGGCACATGATGCTGCGCAGCAAAACCGGCAGCGTGTACTACCACGTGCGTCGCCCCAATGGCCAGCTCGATATTGTAGACCCTCTTCGTTACCTCACGCCCCGGCAGCAGCACTACCTGCTCAGCAACCCCGATGCGCTGTTGCAGTTCGCCCATTTCCTAGCCCGCGACTACCAGCAGCGCGGCCTCGGGCCGGTGGCAGTGCACGCCATATCACTGGTACGACTCAACGGGCGGGCACCACGGCCGCTGGTATCACCGGATGTGAATATGGCCGCCCTACCCCGGCAGGTCGCGCCTTATGAGTGGATTAGTGAGTGAGGGTATCTTTAGGGTAAGAAGGTAGGAGCGGCAGCAAATGTGTCATCCTGAGCTTGCGAAAGACCTTTTACCAGTTGAACGAGTCGTTGCTACGATGGTCGTTCTACCGTGACAAGGTCCTTCGCAAGCTCAGGATGACAGGCGCTTTTCTTCTTACCTCACACCCTCCTTCCCTCAAAACCCTCCTACTTTAAGACACCTCACCTACCTTATTTGCCCGTGCCCGCAAAATCATATCGGCTAGCACAAGGCTAGTCATGGCATCTACGATGGGTACGGCGCGCGGTAGTACGCAAGGGTCGTGGCGGCCTTTGCCGGCCAGGCTGATTTCCTCGCCTTGGTCGTTGATGGTTTGCTGCGGTTGCAGAATGGTAGCGACGGGTTTGAAAGCCACCCGGAAGTAAATATCCTGCCCGTTGCTGATACCGCCTTGGATTCCACCCGAATGATTGGTGCGAGTGCGCACTTCACCAGCTTCATTGGTGTAAAACTGGTCGTTGTGCTCGGAGCCGAACAGCAGCGTACCAGCGAAGCCCGAGCCGTACTCAAAGCCTTTCACGGCGTTGATGCTCAGCATAGCTTTCCCTAACTCAGCGTGCAACTTGTCGAATACCGGCTCGCCCAAGCCTGTGGGTACGTGGCGCACTACCCCCGTCACGATGCCGCCTACCGTGTCGTGTCGGTCGCGGGTTTGGCGGATGAGCGTGGCCATGCGCTCAGCCGTTTCGGGGTGTGGGCAGCGCACAGGGTTGGAGTCAATTAAACCCAAATCCAGCTCCTCGTAGCCCACCGGCACGGCCACGGCCCCTACCTGCGACACATAGCTAGCCACCTCGATACCATAGTGCGCCAGGAATTTCTGCGCTATTACTCCAGCCGCCACGCGGGCGGCCGTTTCGCGGGCCGAACTGCGGCCGCCGCCCCGGTAGTCGCGCCGACCGTACTTCTGGTCGTAGGTATAATCGGCGTGCGAAGGGCGGTAGGCGTGCTCGATGTGGGAGTAGTCGTGGCTGGCTTGGTCCTGGTTGCGGATGAGCAGGCCGATGGGCGTGCCCGTCGTCATACCGCCAAACAGCCCCGAAAGCACCTCTACCTGGTCAGCCTCCTTGCGCGGGGTCGTTAGGTCCGACTGGCCAGGCCGGCGCCGGTCTAGCGCCGCCTGAATTTCCGCTACATCCACTGCCAAACCGGCCGGACAGCCGTCGATGGTAACGCCAATACCCACGCCGTGCGATTCGCCGAAGGTGGTGATGCGGAAGAGGGTGCCGAAGGAATTAGCCATAGGGTAGCAGTGAGTAGTAAGCAGGTAAGGAATGAGCAATACGCAGTTCTGTTGACCGTAAAGGTCAGCAAAAGCCCTCATTAGCGCACGCAATTCCCTGTTAATCCTGCTACGCGGCCCCTTGTCGGCCTCCCCGCCACCAACCAAAACCTGCCAGGCCCAGCAGCAGCACGAGCACTACATTGGCGTAGCGACGCACATCACGGTAGGCATCCAGGGGCTGCAACGTGTTGTCGGCCGCTTGCAGGGCTTCCGTGTAGAAAGGGTCGTCGGGACGAGGGCGAAACGCAGCTTTTCGGGGTGCATCCTGCACGGATACAACCAGTTGCGGACGCAACGTATCGTAGCGCGCCGTAGCCAAGTTGAAGTACACCAGCGTGAGCAGACTATCGAGCAGCAGCGGGCCCGGCTGACGGGGCACCAGCCGATACGTAAACCGTTTGCGCCCGCCTACCCGCCCACTCTGGCGCGTCAGATCTTGCTGAATATCCGGTCCGTAGAGCTCTACCCCAGGCTGAGGCCGCAGGGTAGGCGCCGATAACGTGGCCAGATTTCCCTCTCCTTCTACCGAGAATGTATACGTAAAGGTCTGCCCTACCTGAAACGTAGTGCGGTCGATGGCCTCGCGCAACTGATAGCGCCCCACGGCTACCTGGTCGCGCAGGGGGTGAGGCGGTAGGGGCTTTACCGCTATGGTCAACGGTTCAGTGAAGTAGGTTTTGTAGCCTTCCAGGCGGTCGGTGGGGTCGGCAGTGGGGTCCTTTGCTACTTTGTATTTCACCATTTGCAGCGAAATACTGGGGAAGCGCAACGCCTCAGCCGTCAGAGGGTATAACTCGGTTTCGTAGAGCCGGTAGCGCAGGTAGCTTTTACCTCCTACCGTTATGGTTTCGGGAGTTATTTCCTGATCCTCGAAATGCTCTCCCCAGGCCGTGCGCTGCTGCAATTGCTGCATGATGCCCGGCAGCTGACCGGCAAAATTATAGAAGTCTAGCAGGCCCTGGTCGGCTGGCGTGAGGTAGAAGTACATGCTCACGTGCACGCCTTCGCCTACGTACACGCTGCTCTTATCGGCTACCAGCGCCAGAAACGCGTGGTCTTTCGGCTCCACGTACGCGTCGGGCTTGGGCTTTCCGAACAGTTCATCCAGCAACCCAATACCTTGCAGAGGCTGGTTATTGGGGTTGGCACCGGTGGCGGGCGGGGTAGGGGCTGTCTGTTGTGGCCCTACCTCCAGAGTAGCGCCGGGCGAGCGGATGGGGTTGCCGTTCACGGTGATTGTGAAGGGCGGTAGTTCGAACTCTCCTTCCTGGTAGGCGGCGTACCGCTGCGTAATGGTCAGCTCAATCGAACTCTGCCCGCCTACCGTGCGCGTGGTCGTGGTGTTCAGCTTACCGCTTTTCTTGAATCCCTCGATATCCGGAAAAGCCGAATAGCGGTCTAGCGGTGCCCCCCGTAGGGTGAAGCTGATGGTGAAGTATTCGTTGATCGGAAACTCCGTGCGGCCCAGCACCACCACCGCCTGGCCTGTACTAGTGGCAGGCGGAACAGCTTGCGCACGGCTTGTTTCTGCGAGCAGCAACAGCAGAAGGCAGAGAAGAGCTTGGAGTCGTATCACGCGCAAATTTAGGCAAAACTGACAGCCTACTGCCAAAGAAGGGTTTGTGCATAGTCTCTCGGACCAGAATGCGATGCACAGCTTTTCTACTGAGTAACTTATAGCAATGTGACGCAAGCCAGCATCAACGTACAGAACCTCCCGCAGGCTTTACTCTCGCTCGCGGTAGCAGCGGCAGCGGAATATTTTGACGAGCTATTAAACGCAGATGCAGTAAAAGCTACTGCTCGCAATTTCCGTTCGGCAGTTGGTGTAACAGCCGGATTATTCAGTTAAAACCTTGCACAACACGCTGACAGGCAGCAAATGGTCCATTCGAAAGGAATTGAACAAAAAAAAGTACCATTAACCAATCCATTTTACAATATCAGCCGTAAATCACATCAAATAATAAGCTTCCGGGAAATCCAATATTTGAAGAAAGGCAGGAAATATCTGTCGTAGCTCTGTTATTGCCCTAGCTCCCCTGTTTCACCCAAACTTCCTTTTTTATGTCCAACATTATCAAACCAGGTGAAGACGAAGTGGGCTTCACTAAGCCGCTGTATGCCCCCATTAAGCGTCGTTCTTTTTTCATGTATGCTGGCGCTACTGCCGGTATAACCGCTCTAGCACTAGCTGGTTGCAACGATGACAGCGACAACACCTCTATGCCTAACATGGTGGATGTTGGCTCTAGCAGCCTTGGCGTTTTGAACTACGCTTATGCTTTGGAACAACTTGAAGCTGGTTTCTACACTAGCCTTCGGGAAGGTACGTATTATAAAGGTTTGGCATCAGGCACCGCTGAAAAGCAGATTCTGGACGACCTGTATTACCACGAAGTGATTCACCGCGAATTTTTCAAGGCTGCGTTGGGTACTAATGCCATCAAGGCACTAGAGCCTGATTTTTCTGCCATTGATTTCAACTCACGTGCTTCTGTATTAGGAGCAGCCAAAACGTTTGAAGACTTGGGAGTAGCTGCTTATAATGGTGCTGGACGCTATATAGCTACTGATGCCACCGGACTACAGTACTTGGTTATTGCCGGCAAGATTGTATCTGTAGAGGCCCGTCATGCATCCTTGATTCGCGACTTGGTATTGGAAGGCTCGTTTGTTGATTCTGACGTAGTAACCATTGGCACAAACGGCTTGGAGATTTCTAAAACTCCGACAGAAGTGGTAGCAGCAGCCAATCAGTATTTGAAGGAGGGCTCGAAACTCAATGTTTCCAACCTTGTGTAATCCACACAGTATCCTTTCTCCTATCTAAAATTTGCCTTCAATATGAACTTCTTCCAAATACTATCCGAAATCGAGAAGACTGATCCAGAAGTTTTCGAACGTTTCGATTCCCGTCGGCGTGTATTTAAACACATGACTGGCTTCGGCAAAAAGATGACAGCCGCTGCTTTGCCTTTAGCAATGGGCTCCATTTTCAATAAAGCATACGGTCAAACTACGAGTGCTCCCTCTATACCAGATGTACTTAACTTCGCGTTGAAGCTGGAATACTTAGAGGCTTATTTCTACAATATTGGTTTGCAGGGTGACGGCACTATTGGCAATAATACAACCTCGGCTGCTCAGACTTCTTTGCGTGGAAAAATGAGTGCTCAGAATGTAGCTGCTCTGCTGAAAATTCGCACGGACGAAAACAACCACGTGAATTTCCTAACTGATGCTCTTAAGAAAGCAGGTGCTACTCCTATTACTGCCCCAATGGTGTCGCAGTTCGACTTTACGGGCGGCAAAGGTAATGGCAACGGCCCCTTTGCGGATGTATTTTCCAACCCAGCAACATTTCTAGCTGTAGCTCAGTCTTTGGAAGACACTGGCGTTCGTGCATATAAGGGTGGTGCTCCTTATCTAGCTTCGAATGATGATATCTTGACAGCAGCGCTCAATATTCACTCGGTAGAGGCTCGTCACGCTGCTCGTCTGCGTGCTATGCGACGTGCTGGTGCTATGAGTACGGCTCCTGCTACAGTAGCTGCTGGCACTGACCCAACCACCTCACCTAAGAGCTGGATTTCGGGCCAAGACGGTGGTGGAGCTTCACCTGCACAGACTGCTGCCATTTATGGTGCTGGTAATGCCCCAGCCTATACTCCAGCGGGTATCACGTTCCCTGCTGAAGATAACGTAACTCAGGGCGGCGTGAATTTGCAATCCACTTTGGCTTCGCTGAATTTCCCAGCTTCGGCTTTCTCGGAAGCGTTTGACGAGCCCCTACCTGTACCAACAGTGCTAACCATTGCTAGCACTTTCACAGTAACGGGTAGTACCTTCTTCGCCTAATCTTTAGGAAAGAGACTATATAAAAGGGTACGCCGCGTGGCGTACCCTTTTGTGCTTTTTGTGGGTTCCATCCGCTATTCAGTCGGAACTAAGTAACTTTACCAGCGCCTATATCAGATTTATAGTGAATCTGCGTTGAAAGCCTGTTTCGCCTTTGTGTATGTCCGATAAGCTTACTCCTTTCTTCACATCTACTCCCCTGCCACGTCGTACGTTTTTGCGGGCGGCAGGCGCAACGGTTGCTACCTCTACGCTGGTACTGGCGGGTTGCAGTGACGACGATGACGAAAACACGCCTGCTACGCCTGTCGCGCCTCAGCTGTCCTATACCAATAACGTACGGAACATCACTGCCAACAATGTTGTATTCAACTATTTGTATAGCCTACACCAGTTAACGCTGGCTTTTTATCAGGCAGTGGTAGCGGCTTTCCCTACGGGTATGACGACAGCGGAACAGGCCGGCTTCACCGATCTGCGCGACCATGAGTTGATCTATACAGAGTCGTACAAGTATCTGTTAGGCGCCAACGGAATTGCCCCACTAGACTTCACGTTTGCTACCCTTACTCTTACTACTCGTGCCGGCGTGCTGGCTGCGGCTAAAAAATTCGAGGATTTGACCGTAGCGGCCTATAACGACGTTGTCGTGCGATTCTCCACGGATAATACTGGTAAGGAGTACTTGCTATTTGCGGGTAAGATTGCCTCCGTGAAGGCCCGCCACGCTGCCTACGTGCGCGACCTGGAGGTATCTGGCTCTTTTGCCGGTACCGATGTAGTAAGCAATAGCGGCGACTTGGCTGGACTTGATACCATGCTGGCTCCATCGGCAGTGGTTACGGAACTGGTCCCCTACTTCAAAGTAACCGTTGTTACTTCCGATACAGCCGCTTTAGCTTAGTCTCGCCTGCCCTTTCGCGTATGAATATTTTAAAACTACTGGTCAACCTGACCGAAGCCGATCCGGAACTGCTTGCTCGGCTGGGCTCGCGCCGCGAAGCTCTTACCCGCTTGGGCTCCCTCACCGGCAAGGCGGCCGTAGCCACGGCGCCTCTAGTGCTGGGCTCGGCGCTGCGCCAGGCCTACGGGCGTGGAGCACAAACCATTACCGACTCGCTTTCGCTAGCGCTTACCCTGGAGCTGCTCGAAAACAACTTTTATTCGCGGGCGCTGGGTTTAGTACCCAACACGCCCGCCGTGCCTGCCGGGTTTATTCCTGCTGATTTGCGGCCGGGTATTGTTACGGTGCAGCAGCACGAGCAGCAGCACGTTGCCTTCCTCACGCGGGCGCTCCAGGCATCCGGCGCTGATATAACTACCAACCTTAACTTCGATTTTACGGGTAGTAAAAACGGTACGCAGAGCGCACCGTTTGCCGACGTATTCAGCAACTTCGACACGTTCTTGCAAGTAGCTCAATTGTTGGAAGACACCGGAGTTCGCGCTTACAAAGGCCAACTTGCCACTGTGCAAAGCGACCGGGTGTTTCTAACTGCGGCCGCTCGAATTCACTCGGTAGAGGCCCGGCACGCGGCCCACATCCGGACCCTGCGCCGCAACCGCAACGCCACCGTAAAGCCTTGGGTCAGTCCCACAGACCAATCCATCACGACGGCTGGCCTGACCGATGCCGTGTATGCGGGCGAGGAAAACACCACCCAGCGCGTAGCCGGTCAAACCATTCCGTTCGATCAATTACCCATTGATGCAGCGGGGGTAGGGCAGACCGCCTTACAGAAAGTGCAAGCCGCTTTCGATGAGCCCATGACGGCCACTACCGCCAGCAATTTAGCAGACCTATTTATATACTAGAATATAGCAAAAAGGCGGTTTTTCAAGATAAAGCCACAAAAAAGGGACGTGTATGGCGTCCCTTTTTTGTGGCTTTAAAATTTAATTTCCGGATTGTCTGATGATTAGCAATTAGCCTTGCATAAATTACCACTCTACCTAACGCTTGTTCGTATAACGGTTCGCCCTCCCCACCCAGTAATCCACCCGCTATTGAAAACCACCCACCATGTTAGAGTACACCAAAACCATCCTATCCAAGGTTAGTTTCGACAAGTTTTTATTTGAAAAGGAGCTACGCAAAGCGCTTCGCACGATACTACCCGAAGAAGTAGCCCAGTTCAAGGAATGGTGCTACGCCCAGTTTGCCAAAGTCTACCGCGTTATTCTAAATCGCGCCTTTGGTCAACTAGCCATCTGATTCCGTCACCCCCCTACCCGCCGATGCCCCAGCATCGGCGGTTTGCGTTACAAACAGGATGTTGCGCTGCAAGCCCGCATAGCCCGTGCGCTTCACTGCCGATTGCCGAAACAGCTCCGAAAACAGCTCATGCGTGATTTCCTGCCAGTCAGTGGCGCGCAGGTGCTTGAACTGCGGGTGCGCCTGAAACTGCGGCTCGTTGTGCGCCTGGGCAAAACGGTTCCAGGGGCACACATCCTGGCAGATGTCGCAGCCAAACACCCAATTGCCAAATTTACCGGCTACTTCCTGCGGTATCTGGTCTTTTAGCTCGATGGTGAAGTAGCTGATGCACTTGCTGCCATCTACCACGTAGGGCTCCGTGATGGCACCCGTCGGGCAGGCATCCACGCACTTGGTGCAAGTGCCGCAGTAGTCTTTGATGGGGCCGTCGTAGTCCAGTTCTAGGTCCAGAATCAGCTCAGCAATGAAGAAAAAGCTGCCGGTGCCAGGTCGGATTAGATTACTGCTTTTTCCTACCCACCCCAAGCCGCTTTTCTTGGCCCACACCTTGTCCATCACCGGCGCCGAATCCACGAACACGCGCCCGCCTACCTCCCCTACCTCCTGCTGGATATCAGCCAGCAAGGTTTTCAGCTTATCCTTGATGACAAAATGATAATCCCGGCCGTAGGCGTACTTGCTAATTTTGAGCGCGTCTGGGCCGTCGGGCTGCTGGTCTTCCTCGGCGGGGTAGTAATTTAGCAGCAGCGACACCACTGATTTGGCGCCCTCTACCAGTAGGCGCGGATCGAGGCGCTTGTCGAAGTGGTTGGCCATGTAGGCCATTTTGCCGTGGGCGTTGCGGTTGAGCCAGTTTTCCAGCCGCGGCGCTTCCTCTTCCAGAAACTCCGCCTTCGAGATACCGCAGTACATAAAGCCCAATTCGGCAGCGCGGCGCTTGATGAAGGCGGTATAGTGAGCGGTAGGAAGCATGAGGATAACAAAGGTCGGCTGAAAAGCCGAAACGCCCCACCAGTGGTGAAGCGTTCCAAAAGCAAAACCAGTTTTCCCGTTCCGGTCAGCAACATCTACCTTAGGTTAGTTCGATGTCCATGCGACGCAGTAGACCCTGCTGCAACGTGTATACATGCTTCACTACTCCATCGAATAGCAATTTATCCTGCAAGTCCCTGACTACCTGATGAACGGTAACTTCCAGGGTTCCGTTTTGTCTGGGTGTGCATTCAATTGGCTCAACCCTAGAATTTATTTCCGACCATTGACGTGTCCAATAATCCCGAATAGCCGCATGGCCACTCACATAGCCTCCTTCAAACGCCTTAGGCCACTGAACCTCAGGATGCATGGTTGTAAGCGCCGCGTCAATATCCCGGGCATTAAAGGCAGCGTACGCTTTAGTGATTAATTCTTGGTTTTGCATCGCTATGTTTTTGATTTTACGATACCAGTTTACAGGTATTCTTCTTAGCGACAAGACAGTCTGCGTATGATCCGAATTTTAGTTTAGGAGTCACTGACGTATATAACTGTATTCGACACGGGGGATCTGTGCTAATTAACATCCTTAACACATAAAAGCGCTCTAAAATAGCTTACCATACTATTTTAGAGCGCTTTTTGACTAGTACCTGAACGTGCAAATCAACTAAACAACTCCCCTGTACTCGTATTGCCGCGCAAATGCTGAGGCATTTGCCTACCTAAATGCAAGTAGGCAGCTTCGGTGGCCTCGCGGCCGCGGGAAGTGCGCTTGATGTAGCCTTCCTGAATCAAGAACGGCTCGTACACTTCCTCTATTGTTTCGCCTTCTTCACCGCAAGCCGTAGCAATGGTGCTGATGCCCACCGGACCACCTTTAAACTTGTCGATGATGGTGCTCAGGATGCGCTTGTCCATATCGTCGAGGCCGCGGGCGTCTACGTCGAGGGCGTTGAGAGCAAATTGGGCAATATCGACGGTGATGGTGCCTGTTCCCTTAATCTGAGCGAAGTCGCGGGTGCGGCGCAGCAGGTTGTTGGCAATACGCGGCGTACCGCGTGAGCGACGCGCAATTTCAAAAGCTGCATCCTCGTAAATCGGCGTGCCCAGAATTTCGGCGGAGCGCTGCACAATGCTGGTCAGCAGCTTGGCGTCGTAGTACTCTAGGCGCGAATTGATACCAAAACGCGCCCGCAACGGCGACGTAAGCAGGCCCGAGCGTGTAGTAGCACCAATGAGCGTGAAGGGCGACAGCGAAATCTGCACCGAGCGCGCATTCGGACCCGAATCGAGCATAATGTCGATGCGGTAGTCCTCCATAGCCGAGTACAGGTATTCTTCTACCACCGGGTTGAGGCGGTGAATCTCGTCGATGAAGAGTACGTCGTGCGGGTCGAGGTTGGTGAGCAAGCCGGCCAGGTCGCTGGGCTTGTCGAGCACCGGGCCGCTGGTCATTTTAATGCCCGCGCCCAACTCGTTGGCAATGATGTGCGACAGCGTGGTTTTGCCCAGGCCGGGAGGTCCGTGCAACAGCACATGGTCGAGGGCATCGCCGCGGCGTTTGGCGGCGGCCACAAAGATTTTCAGGTTCTCGACTACCTTGTCCTGTCCGGCAAAGTCGTCGAAGCTAAGCGGGCGCAGGGCCTTATCAATGTCTTTGTCCGTGGCGTCGTAGTGCTCGTCGCCGCCAGTGAGGAAGGGTTCACGCATATGCAAAGGTAAGCGGATTGTGGTTGGCTATAGAACAGCACCATTTCGCAATTTGTCCCATTACATTAGCATTTTTTCAATCGACACAGATATTACTAATACCAATAGTATAAATGAAACAAAAAACCGCGCTGGCGTTTCGAATATGAAGCGCCAACGCGGTTTTCTGCTGGGTGGAATCTAGGGCAACAGCTGTACCCGTATTACTTATTGGTAGGAAACTTCTGGCTCCAGGCTCTTAGCATGATTCACAATATCAGCCATTTGCAGCATATCGGGCACAGCGTTTACTACTTGGTGTTCCTTATTGAGAGCTACGAGCTTGCTGTGCAGACTGAACGGCGAGCGGCCCCGCAGATCGAGCATGGTGGTGATGCCGGCTTGCTCTAAGAGAGCGGTCAGGCCAGGCTCCAGCCCGTCGATACGCGACAAGTCAGCGTAGTTTACCCATTTAAAGATCTTCATTTCCTCGATACCTGTGTTGCGGGCCAGCTCGCGGCGGTCGGCGGGTGTACGGGCCGCACGCAGTAGCGCGTCTGACGTCATAATGCCTTCCTGCTCGAGGGTAGCTGCTTGTTTAGCCGAAATACTTTTGATAGAATTGATTTGATAGTGCATGTGTATGAATTAAGTGAATGATTTATTTAAAATTGATAATACAAAGATACGAAAAATAATATATAAATGCAATTTAAATAGACTGTATTGCCAAATAAAAACTACACAGCACAGCCTTTTTATCACTATAAATGACTGTTACAAAGCATTATAAATTCATATTATTCACTATAATTTATTTTTTACAATTTTATATTATGCTTTAATTAAAGCAGAGCAAATAATAAATATATAACCCATATTTTTATTTATTAAAAAGATATACTGAAGCAACAATTCAGTCTTCTTCGCCACCTTTGCACATGCTTTCCTTCACGCACTCGTCTGACCACTCTCTGCGGCCTTTGCCGCCTACTACCTATGCCCAACTAGCGCCAGCCTTATCTGCGCTGGGCATGGCTACGCAGCACTTTTTCCAAGTGCCCGCGGCGGCACCGGCTCAGGAAGCCATTACCACGCTTACCCGCCTCGATGCCTCCGCCGTAGCCCAACTGGCGGGGCTGGCCTCCACTGCCGAGCTGGAAGAAACAATAGCCACCCGGCCGCTCCGCCTCTACGACTATGTACTACTGGGTAGGGCGGCCTTGGTCAGCCCGCTAGGCGCGGCAGTGCGCGCCTACCTGCGGCAGCACATGCAGCTCTCGGATGAGGAATTGGAAAGCCTTTTCACGTATTGTCTACAGCTTAGCGCTGAGTTGGAAAATGCGCTAGAGCAGTTTCTGGCCGGCCCGAGTGGCGCGGCGGCCCTGGCACCGCTGCGCCGCCGCCAGCAGCAGATACAGGTGGTTTTCGAGCAGCACGAAGCTAGTTTACGCCCAGCGTTGCCACTAGCGGCTACCCTGGGTTTCGATGAGGGGCGTTTGCAATTGTTGCGCTTGGCGCTGCTACTCACGCAGGAATTGCGTCATACCACGGCGGCCTCAGCGCACCCTTTTCTAAAAGCCCTACCCTCACTTACCACGTTATCCGACTCGGCCATAGAAGCCATTACCACGCGGCTGAGCGCAGTGGAAGCCGGCGAGCGGCTCCCGCTAAGCTTACCGGAGCTGGTGTTGCTTTACCAGGTACTGCACGTGTGCGCGCTGGCTTTTGTATCGGATGTGCTGGGCACACTGGGCCTAGAGGATGCCCTACCCCTCGCCGACTATCCTGTGGCGGCTACCCCTGGCACCAGCCGCCAGGCCGTGGCCGCCCTGGCAACGGGTTTTATTGGTTGGGTTGACTGGGAATTTGGCCAAGAGCCCACCGTGCAGCAGGCACGGCAGGAAATAGCGGCGCTGGCTGAGCTATTGGGGTAAAAACATACTGGCGCTCCGTTAAGCTTAACGGGGCGCCAGTATGTTGTATCGGGTTGACTATATACAGGTCATTTATTTTAATAACCTGACTACCGCAATTTCAGAATTAATTAAGCGAGTACGTTTCCTGCAGGAATAAATGCAACCACGGAATGTCTATAAACATAAGAGCCGTGAGTAAAATGCAGAACAAAACAACGTACAGCATAAACCACTTCCGAGTGTAGAGCTTTTCGGAGCCTTGCACCGGCGAATTCTGCAATAGCCCAAGGCGGAGGTACCAGGCAAATAGCAGCGCAAAGAACGGGAAGCTAATTAGCAGCTCTACCCGGTTTTTGATCAGAAAAATACCCAGGAAGAATGCCGATGTGAGGGCATAGAAGAACATCGAAATCAGCAGACTGTGCTCGGTGTAGAACTTAAAGGAGCGACGGTACAGGCCGGCCAGCTCGGAGTTGCCGATGAGGCGGTACTCTGCGAAACGCTTGGTGGCCATCAGGAAAGCGCCGCCCATCCAATAAGCAATCAGAATGCTGGAGGGGGGTAGGCTCTGGAACAGATCGGCCCAATTGATGGTGCCGATGGTGAGAGACGGCGCCACAATAAACCAGCCCAGCGCAAAGCGGATAGGGTTGTTGATGGACTCGGATAGTACATCTAGGAACACCCGCTCCTTAGTGCGGAAGGGGCGCACGTTGTAGATCACGCCCATGAACAGCAGAAAGGCCGCTACCAGCAAAAACTGCATGGAAATCTGGTAGGCCAGTATGAGGCCCACGGTGGCCAGTCCGGCCCACTCCAGGTACACCAGCTTGGCACTTACCACGCGCACCACCGACGTGCGCTTTTTCTTGAGTGGGTGAAACTTGTCGAACTCGGCGTCTAGGTACTCGTTGATGACGTAGTTGGCCGAGGCTATCAGGCAGGTGCTCACAATGCCTAGCACCAGCTTCAGCACGAAAAGCGAGTCAAGACCTGGCCGGTAAATAAGCAGGGCGAACAGTACACCCGGCATCATGAAGACATTCTTAGCCCAGTTATCGGGTCGTGCAATGGCGATGTAGTCGCGTAGGCCCGCTGGCTGCAACGTAGTTGTCTCCTGACTGTCAGTGTCAGAAAGGATAAAAGTGTTTTCCATAAGTCTAGTTGGTGGAGGGGAACAACTGATTTTTCAGAGTGTGATAGAAATCGAATTGGGCAAACGGCTGTTTGTCCACGATGCGGTAGGGCATGTTGGCGCGCTCTGCACACACGCCATCTAATTCCTGCCGGTCGCCAATGAACAAGCATTCTTCCGGTGCTACCTCTAGTTGCTGAGCAATGTAGAGCAGGCCTTCTGGGTTCGGCTTCATGCGGTCAATAAAGGGGTCGGTGGAGCTTACCACGATGTCAGCCTGCAAGCCCATTGCTACCAGCTTGTCGTGCGCGGCGTAATCGGAGTAGATACCGATTTTAATCCCGCGCTGCCGTAGGGTCTCAAAAAAGGTCTGCGTGCCCGGATACACGCACTGCGCCAAATACCGATTGGGGCTGCGAAATATCCACTGCTCTACTGTGCGCTTAATTTTAGGAATGGAATACCCGCCTTTTTCGGCGCACCACGTATACTGGGCATTTTCCAGATCGGGGCCAACAGCACCAGAGCGCTTTTCCCGCTCTGCCCGAAACTTGCTCAGAATTAACAGTTCCTGCGCACGCCAGGGACGTAGTGCATAATAGCCCAACAGCGCATACAGCATCTTGCGGCGCAGACGGGACTGCTCATAGAGTGTCCCGTCTACATCGAATATAACTGCCTTCACTGTGGGTATCGTAGGTAGTAGATTTGTAGGCAATGAACAGGCGGTTTTGTATGAATTGCGGATAATTTACGATTATTGTCATAATACAGTTCAATATAAAAATAGCAACAATTATCTCCGTTTTGCATATTCCGAAGCCCTTATTGCTGAGCTGGACAGACGGCTTGGTAGGTGTGCATTCTGCGCCTATCGACTGCAAGCTGTCATTCTTATACCTTTCAGCGGGTAGTAAATCGACGATCTACACACCCATTTTTTGCATATAACTCATATAAAATATTACTCGTTTCAAGCAGAAATATTTATACCTGTATCCTCTGAGCATCGCTTCATGGCCATAAGCACTACTTTTTCTCCTACAACCAGCACTTATTTTTCCCGGCAGCGGTCTACCCACCGCGTGCTCAGTTGGCAGGTCGTTTTTTGGCTGCTATTGGGCTGTGGCGTGGCTCTTCGGCTGTTTCACTTCTTCGACAACCGCTCGCTGTGGATTGATGAAGTGTACGTGGCCAATAGCCTGATTCGGATGGATTTTGGGCGGCTAGCGCAGCCTGCTCTAGAGTACGAACAGAAAGCCCCCATCCTGTTTCTGTGGCTCTGCCGCTTGTCGGTGCTGCTCTTTGGTAAGCAGGAAATGGCGTTGCGACTGGTTCCGCTGCTCTGTTCGCTGGGTGCTTTGGCGCTGTTTGTACCGGTTAGCCGCCGGGTACTGTCGCCGCTGGGTGCGGCTGTGGCCATGGGCATACTGGCACTGGCACCGCCGCTGGTGTACCATAGCGTCGAAATCAAGCAGTACAGCGCCGAGCTGCTGGCTACCGTTGTAGCCTTATATCTCTACCTGCGTTTTTATACGGCGCAGCAATGGCGACCATTGTTGCTGTGGGCCGTGGGTGGGGCGGCCCTAGTGTGGTTTTCCTACGCCAGCATCTTTATACTGATGGCCATTGCTGGTGCCCTAAGCCTATGGCACTTGTGGCACCGCGACTGGCCGCGCTTCTGGCGACAGTTGGTGCCATTTACCGCTTGGCTACTCAGCTTCGCGCTCAACTATTTGCTCTTCACGGGCCGCTATACTGAGTCGGGCTGGCTGGTGTATTGGTTTGAAACGCTGGACGCCTTTATGCCCGTAGCCGCTACGCGGGCTGCTGTGCGGTGGCCTTTCTACCAGCTCTACATGGCGCTGGACTACCCCCTTGGTCTGCTGCTAGACCTGCGCACCCTTGGCAGCACGCTGCCGCGCCTGGTGCTGCGCCTCGTGCCGCTGGGGTGTTTGGCGGTGGGTGCTTTTGTGCTTTTTCGGCGGCAGCGGCAACTGTTTCTGGTGTTGCTGTTTGCCATTCTGCTCACGGTGGTTGCCTCGGCGCTACGCAAGTATCCAGTGTATGAGCGCCTGATTGTGTTTCTGGCGCCGGTGTTTATTCTGTTTATTGCCAGTGGCTGCGCGGCTATTGGGAATCGTGTGAAAGCGAGTTGGCAGTGGGTGCTACCTCTGCTGCTGCTGCTGCCGCCATTAGCGGCTTCGGCCCGCCAGCTAGCCGACCCAGGATTGTTTGGCGGCTATAAGAAATCGTACTTCCGGGAGGCTTTTCAGTTCATAAATGACCGGTATCAGCCCGGCGATGTGGTGTACCTGAACTGGAACCACGTGCCGCCTTACCGCTATTATAAGCTCGCCTACCCTTTGAAATATAACGCCGTACTGGGCCACGACTACCGGCCGGCTTCGCGCAGCATTCCTACCTACATCGATAAAACAGCTGATGAGTTTGCCGCTGCCACCCAGGGCCACCGGGGCTGGCTGGTGTACGATGAGCTGTACAAGGGTACTATTGGCGACTACGATGGCAAACCCGCCTGGTACTACCTAGAAAGCGACACCGTACTGTTTCAGCGGCTCAACCGCCGTATCATGACGACCACTCACCGGCCGCGGCAGGCCTCCTACCAGATGCGTACTACGCACGCAAACCTGTTTGGCCTACCCCGTCGCCGCTCTACTCCTCATGTACAGCAAAACTGAAGTCACGCAGCTCCGGCAGGCTTTCTGGACCACCTTTGGGCAATACATGGCCCCGGTTCCATCGGCCGAAGGGCTGCCTACCAACTGGATCAACTACAAAACCGGCCTGAAGCACGTCTACTTTCGCATGCACGCCGACGGCCGCCGGGCCAGCATTGGCATTGAGCTTACCCACCCAGATGCCGGCATCCGAGAGCTTTTTTACGAGCAGTTCAAGGAAGTGCGCCGGTGGCTGGAAGAAGCAGCCGGTGAAGCCTGGACTTGGGAGCCCGCAACGCACGACGCCAACGGCCAGCCCACAGCGCGCATCTACCAGGAGCTGGCGCCCGTCAACCTGTTCAACCGCGACGACTGGCCCCGACTGATTTCCTTCTTCAAGCCCCGCTTGGTGGCGCTGGACGAGTTCTGGAGCACTGCGCAATATGCCTTCGACGACTTGCGGTGAGGCGCTATACCTCCTAAATGGGTAGGACTACTTCCATTTCCAGGTACAGCCACTCGTCTTCCCAGGCTTTGTGGGTGAGGCGGCCAGCCAATGCGAAATCGGCGTCGAGGAGGCGGGCTACGGTTTCGTTGCGGCCTTCGGGGAGGTAGCCGAGCCACATCGGCTCGGGGCCAGCCGTGTACACGCGCACGGCCCAATCGTCGTAGGAACTATCGGCTTCGCGCTCCAGCGTGAGGGCCTGGCCTAGCTGTAGCTGCGGCTCGTAGGCCTTCAGGCCCTCGCGGTGGGAGGTGCCGGCAATCAGGCATTCAAGCAAAACCAGGGGCGAAGCAGAGGGAGCGGGTGCAGCGGCCATAGAGGTCAGATCAAATAAATGGATGGGCTAATATAGCCGGATGCTGGGAAGTACAGCCGTGCCTTTCTCCCCAAACCCAAGGAAAACCCTATTTAAACGCCTGAATCCCCGTAATATCCGCCCCCGTTATCAGCAGGTGAATATCGTGCGTGCCCTCGTAGGTAATTACTGATTCCAGGTTCATCATGTGGCGCATGATGGGGTACTCGCCCGTGATGCCCATGCCGCCGTGGATCTGGCGGGCCTCGCGGGCTACCTCCAGCGCCATGTGCACGCTGTTGCGCTTAGCCATGCTGATTTGGGCTGATGTGGCCTTGCCTTCGTTTTTGAGCACACCCAGGCGCCATGCCATGAGCTGCGCCTTGGTAATCTCAGTGAGCATTTCGGCCAGCTTGCGCTGCTGCAACTGGAAACCACCGATGGGCTTGCCAAACTGCTCCCGCTCCAGGGAGTACTTCAAAGCCGACTCGTAGCAATCAATGGCCGCACCGATGGCACCCCAAGCAATACCGAAACGGGCCGAGTCGAGACAGGACAGGGGGCCTTTGAGGCCTTCCACGTTCGGCAGCACGTTTTCCTTGGGGATACGCACGTTATCAAACACCAGCTCGCCGGTGCAGGAGGCGCGCAGGCTCCATTTGTTGTGGATTTCGGGGGTAGTGAAGCCTTCCATGCCGCGCTCTACGATGACGCCTTTGATGCGGCCTTCCTCGTTTTTGGCCCACACCACGGCCACCTGGCAATCAGGCGAGTTGGAAATCCAGAGCTTGGCGCCATTCAGTAGGTAGTAGTCGCCTTTGTCTTCCAACTTCGTGACCATGCCGCCGGGGTTAGAGCCGTGGTCGGGCTCCGTCAGGCCGAAGCAGCCCAGCCATTCGCCCGAGGCCAGCTTGGGTAGGAACTTCTGCTTTTGCTCCTCCGAGCCATACTGGTAGATCGGGAACATCACCAACGAGCCCTGCACCGACGCCGTAGAACGCATACCCGAGTCGCCGCGCTCTATTTCCTGCATAATCAGGCCGTAGCTGATGTAGTCGAGGCCACCGCCGCCGTACTCCGTGGGGATGGTAGGGCCGAAGGCACCTACCCCGCCAAACTTGCGTACGATTTCGGAGGGGAAATGCGCCTCCTGCGCCCAACGCTCGATATTGGGCGAAATCTCCCGCTTCACAAAGTCCCGAATGGTCTGGCGGATGAGCTTGTGCTCCTCCGTGAGCAGGCCGTCGAGGTCGAAGTAGTCGGTGAAGCCAGCGGCATTGGTGGAGCCGTGGGCGCGGTCGGCTTTCTTTTGGGGCGAGAGGATATCGGCTTGGGAAGACATAGACTAGCGGGGTGGGGTTTGGTTGTCAAATATAAGCAATTGCGAAGGGGCAAATTGTTCCCGTAAACCAAGCAGGAAGCAAGTGCCGGCCGAGCTTTTCCCACCTTTTACCCGCCTACCCCCGTACACCTTCTATCCCCTCCTACGCTATACCCGATGAGCCACGAGAAAAAACTAAACGAATTGGAAGCCACTGCTATCTGTGGCAACGACATATCCTCTTCCTGCCTATACGTGTCGGCACTGGCTATTGCGTATGCGGGACAGTATGCGTGGGTAGCTCTGCTGATTGTAGGAGGCGTGCTGTTTTTATTCCGTCGCATTTATGGCGAGGTCGTGGGCGCCCTACCCCTCAATGGGGGCGCCTACAACGTGCTCTTGAACACTACTAGCAAGCGCAACGCTGCCGTGGCCGCCTGTCTCACTATCTTGTCTTACATGGCTACGGCCGTTATTTCGGCCTCCGAGGCCATGCACTACCTGCACACGCTTTGGCACGGCCTACCTATCATCACGGCCACGGTGCTGCTGTTGGGTTTCTTTCTACTACTCACTATCCTAGGCATTTCTGAGTCGGCGGTGGTGGCTGTGGGCATTTTCGTGCTGCATTTGTTCTCACTCACCTTGCTGGTGGGCGTCACAGGGTGGTATTTGTTTACGCATGGGCTGAGCACTTTAGTTGAAAACTGGCACATGCCGTTGCAGGGGAGCCTCTCATCGGCGCTTTTCCTGGGTTTCAGCGCGGCTATGCTGGGCATTTCGGGTTTTGAAAGCTCGGCCAACTTTGTGGAGGAGCAAGCTGAGGGCGTATTTCAGAAAACGCTACGCAATATGTGGGTCGTGGTTACGGTGTTCAACCCCCTGCTGGCCTTGCTGGCCGTGGCTGCGCTACCGCTAGGCGAGGTGGGTGAGCACACCGAAACCTTGCTTTCCTACCTTGGCACCACTACTGGCGGCCCTTGGCTGGCTACCCTTATTTCGGTGGATGCCGTGGCGGTGCTCAGCGGTGCCGTGCTCACCAGCTTTGTGGGCGTGAGCGGGCTGATGAAGCGCATGGCCCTGGACCGCATCCTACCCCAGTTCTTTCTGAAAGAAAATAAGCGCCAAAGCAACTACATCATCCTCATTACCTTCTTTCTGCTGTGTATATCGGTTTTGCTGATTACGAACGGCGAGTTGGGGCCGCTGGCGGGCGTATACACCATTTCGTTCCTGTCGGTAATGGCCTTTTTCGCGTTGGGTAACTTCCTGCTCAAGCGCAAGCGGCCCAACCTACCCCGACCGGTGTACGCAGGTGTCGTTACGGTGGCGCTGGCGCTGGTGGGCGTTGTCACGGCGCTGTACGGCAACATCCGCATCCGGCCCGATTACTTAGTGGTTTTCCTGCAATACTTCGTGCCATCCATGCTAGTGGTGGCGGCCATGCTGAATCGCACGGCCATTCTAAACCTTATTCTAGCCGGCGCCGAGTCGTTTGCCAAACACTCGCCTCGCGTTTCGCGCCTTACGCAGGTTACCATTAAGCGGCAGCTACACGAGCTAAACCGCCAGGAATTCGTATTCTTCACCAAGGGTGACAACGTATCGAACCTCAACAAAGTCATGTCCTATGTGGTCGAAAACGAGTTTACTAACCGTCTTAAAATTGTGACGCTGCTACGTGAGGGCGAAACGTTTTCCCAGGATTTGCTCCGAGATATTAAAGTATTAGACCGTGCCTACGAGGAAATCGTGATTGACTTTGTACCGCTCAAAGGCCAGTTCGGACCCGCCCTCATCGACCAGCTCTCGCAGGAGTGGAACATCCCCAAAAACTTCATGTTCATCGGCTCCCCCGGCGACCGGTTCCCCTACCAGATTTCTGAGTTGGGCGGCGTGCGCTTGATTATCTGAATCACGGATTCGCTCGGATTTATCAGATGACACAGATTTCCTGTACGATTCCTCCAACTTATCACCGTACAGGAGACAACAAAAAAGCCTCGCAAACTGCGAGGCTTTTCTGTTGATAATGGGCGCTTTTCGGAAAGGAAAACCGTCCACGAAATTCGTGTCATCCGATAAATCCGAGCGAATCCGTGGTCTAGAAATTGACGCCTACCGACGCTAGGAAATTGCGCATAGCCTGCGGGAAGTACCAGTTGAACGTATCGAGGCCGCCGCTGGCGCCGAGGTAGCTGTAGGTGTAGCCGTTGGCTACGTAGCGACGATTCAGCACGTTATTCACCAGCAAGCCCAGCTCAATTTCCTTCACAAACTTTGGCCGGATGGTGTAGCGCACCCGGAAGTCGAGCACTTGGTAAGGCTTGATGCGCCGGTCCTCGCTGGTGGTGTTGTCGAGGTACTGGCGGCTCACGGTTTTGTAGAGCAGCGCCAAGCGCAGACCCGGCAGCGGCTGCCCCGCCAGCGTATGCGCCGATACCACCGAAGGCGAGTAGGAAATGGTGCTCGTGCGCGGCGCTTCCGTCACGGGATTGTAATCAGCGTCGTAACTGATGCCCTGATAATTCAGAATGCGGTTTTGGCTGACCGTGAGCGTACTGCTCAGGCTTAGCTTATCATTGATAGAGGCAAACTCCGTTAGCTCTACCCCGCGCCGGTAGCTACGAGCTACATTAGTCCGCAGAGGCGTGCCCACATCGTTGAGCTGGCCGGTGGCTACCAACTGGTTGCGGTAGCTCATATAAAACCCGTTAATCTCAACGCGCACGGTGGCTGGAAAGCCTAACAATCGACCATTGGCGCGAGTGAAGCGGTAGCCGCCCTCCCAGTCGTTGAGGCGCTCGGCTTTAGCGCCTACGTCGCCGGCGGGGCGGTCGGTGAAGTCGGAGCGCACGGGCTCGCGCTGGCCCACGGCAAAGCTGGCGTAGAGCTGCTGCCCTTCAGCCAGGGCGAAGGTAGCGCCGGCTTTGGGGTTGAAGAACGTGTAGCGGGCGCGGGTGCGCACGTCGTTCTGCTCATCCTCCACGCCATCAATAGTATACGTAATGTGGCGTACCTGCATGTCGCCGTACACGCCCAGCTTGGGTAGCACTTGCCACGTGGCGCGGGCGTAGGCGTTGTAGTCGGTTTTGCGGGCATCGTTGAAGTAGTATCGCTGGCGAATGGTGCTATTGGAAGCGTACTGCGCCCAGATCACTTCGCCGTAGTGGTCGTTATCAAACTGATTCCAGGCGCCGCCTATGGTGGCTTGCAGCTTGCCGTCGCGGGGCTGGTAGTTGAGCGCAAAGGTGCCGCCGTAGAAGTAGTTATCCAGCCATTTGCGGTCTACCAGGTTGGTGCGCGTGATAGTATCGCCGCCGATAATCACGTTTTGCAAGCCGTAGTCGGTGAATCGGCGGCGGGCACGGTAGCTCTCGTAGTAGCCAAAGCCGCGCGTGAGGTGCAGGGCCGCGCCCACGTTCCAGTCGGGACCCAACTGCTGGGAAAGGTGCAGCTGGTAGTGGTTTTGCTGGTAGTTGTCGGTTTGGTTGTCGTAGGTGTAGTAGCTGTAGCGCCTACCCTCGCGGCGCACGCGCTCGGCATCAGCTTCGCTCAGCTCGCCGTTGTCGATGTAGTTCTGAAGCAGAGTCTGGTTGCCAGTAATGGCCGGTTCGGGCACACCGTTCCAGGCCTGATAGGTTTTCTCACGGCCCGAGAAGGTGATGAACTTCAGCATGGTATTCTTGCCCTGGTAGCCCGCCGCAAAGTAGTACGACTTCAAATCCGACGATGCCCGGTTCATGTAGCCATCCGTGGCAATGCGCGACAGGCGGCCATCCACCGTGAAGTGGTTATTAATCAACCCTGTGCCGAACTGCACGTTGTTTTTCCAGGTGTTGAAGGAGCCGTAGGTGTTCTGCGTTTCGGCATAGGCCTCACGGCGCACATCCAGGGTAGAGATGTTGATGCTGGCTCCGAAGGCCGCGCCGCCGTTCTGACTGGTGCCTACCCCCCGCTGCACCTGCACGGAGTTGATGGACGACGCCAGATCCGGCAGATTCACCAGAAACGACCCGTGCGACTCCGCATCGTTCAGCGGTACCCCGTTGATGGTCATGTTGATACCCGTGTTGCTGGTGCCCCGAATACGGATATCGGTGTAGCCCACGCCCGCCCCGGCATCGGAATTAACGACTACCGAGGGCGTTTGGTCGAGCAGGTAGGGCAGGTCCTGGCCGAAGTTGCGCTTGGCCAAGTCTTCCTTGCCCAGGTTGGTATAGGCAGTAGCCGTGCGCTCGTTGGCGCGCTGGGCCGTTACGAGGGCCTCACCGGTGAGCACACCGCCGGTCTGCAACGGCACTGTGAGGCGCTGCGCGGTGGCTTGTCCCTGCACGGTGCGCGTGATGGGGTCGTAGCCCACAAACGTGATGCGGAGCGTGTGCGCGCCAGCTGGCACAGCGGGTAGGGAGAAGCCGCCGGCCGCATCGGTTACCACACCGGTAGCGCCGTCGAGCAGTACGGTAGCGCCGGGTAGCGGCGTGCCTGTGCGGGCATCGGTGATGATGCCGGACACGGGACCTTGCGCCCAGGCCGCTACGGGCAGCGTCAACAGCGCGGTGCCCAAAACCAGTACATTTTTCAAGAATGCAAAAGCAGAAAAGTGGAACGGGCCCGGTGCCAGGGGTCGGCACCACTCGGGTTTTCACGTTCGCGGATCGTCTGTTCCCTTCGCCGGCATTACCCAGATCAGGTTCAATGGGTATGATCTCAGCCACTGGCCGCCACATGGCGGGTTGGCACCCCTAAACTATGGGGCAAAAGTAGGCGCTGCACCGGCCAGTTACAAGCAGAAGCACGCGGCTATTTTTCTTTCGCGCCAGAACTTCGTATCTTGGGTAGACGCGGGCGGAGGGGTTGAAAAAGTGACTTTTTCCGAAAACAACTCGGCCCCGACTGCCGTTAGTTAACTGACTGACAGTAGTCTTTCGTCGTCCTTTCCCTCGTCGATTCACCCACCTGCTTCCGCCATGATCAGTCTGATCTATACCCTTCTGGTCTTTGCCGTACTGGCGTATTTCCTGGTGATGCCCAAGCGGCGTTTCCTACGTCCCCCCTACCCCGATAACGACGACGAAGGCGGCGAGCCCCTCGACGACGGCCTACCCGACCTAGATTTGCCGCCCGGCATCACCCGCCCCATCAACGACTGGGAGCCCGATTACAACCGGGGCGTACCCACGCGCCCGGCCGCACCGCTGGTGTAGCCGCTGGCTTTCTCTCAATTCGTGGCTGAAAGAGAGAGCCTACCCTTAAAAGGGGTTCTTTGCGTGTAAGCCCCTCGGGGCGGACGCTACGGCAAGCGGCGCTGCATTCGCACGTACGGAATCGGACCTTTATAGAATACCTCCCCTTCCGGCTCCATCCCAAAACGCCGGTAAAAATCAGCGGCCGATTGGCGCGAATCGCACCAAATGGCGTGTGCGCCCAGGCGGATGGCCTCGCCTAGCACGTGCGTGAGCAGCGCCGTGCCAATACCCTGCCCCTGAAAATCGGGATGGGTAGCAAACTTGCGAAACCGCGCCTCGCCTTGCGCATCCACAAACAACGAAATCACCGCTACCAGGTTCTCTCCTTCAAACACCCCAAAATGGTGTCCATCAGCATCTTCCGGCAGTTGCACGTATGCCAACGGTTTGTCGGGCCACAGTACCTGGTGGCGCAGGGCGTGGGTTTGCTCAGGGGTGATGGGTTGGATATGCATGCGCGAGCTACTAGGTAGTTGAATGTTTTTTCTCTGTCATCCTGAGTGAAGCGAAGGACCTTATCACAGGTGAACGAGTCGTTAGTACGCTTGTCGTTCTAGAGTAATAAGGTCCTTCGCTTCACTCAGGATGACAGAGAAATGAATTTACTGCACAGCAATAGAATACGCGGCATTGAACTCCTGGCCGGGCGCCAGCGTCAGAATACCTTCCTTATCAGCTAGCTCCACGGGGGCACCTACTGTGCTGGCAATGCCTTGCCAGGGCTCTACGCACACAAACTCGGCGCCGGGACCTTTGGTCCAGAGGCCGAGGTAGGGAAAGCCGTCGAAGCGCAGACGCACGGCGCGGTCGGAGCGGGAATTGCGCAGCGTAATGGTAGAAAAGTCGAAATGCTTGAGCACTAGCGCATCGTCTTTGAACAAGTCGTAGGTCAGCGGCAGCTCGGTTTGCTGGTTTAGCACTGGCTCCGTTTCGCCGGAGAGTAGGCCGCCTTGCAGCAAGTACCGCTCGAACGTAACGGGGTGGTCGAAATGGAAAGCGTAATCCTCAAACGTTTCGCCAGGCAGCAACGGGCACCGGAACGCCGGGTGTGCCCCGATGCTGAACAGCAGCTCCTGATTGGTGGCGGGGTTCAGCACTTGCCAGCGCACGTCCAGGGTTAGCTCGTGCAGGTGGTAGGAAATCCGCAGCACGAAATCGAATGGATATACCTGCCGGCTCTGCTCGTCGGCGTGTAGCTCAAATGTCAGTTCGGTTTCCGTTTGCTGTACCAAGGCAAATTCCCGGTCACGGGCAAATCCGTGTTGAGGCAATTTGTATTCTTTGCCTTGATGCAGGTAGGTGTCCTGCGGCAGCTTGCCAACGATAGGGAACAGCACCGGCGCGTGGCGGCTCCACACGGCTGGGTCGGCCTGCCACATATATTCCAGCTCGGGCGGATTCTGGTCCGAGTTGGTGCGGACGAAGCTAGCCAGCTCGGCTCCTTTGGTATTGATCGTGACGCGGCAGTGGTCGTTGATGAGCGTGTGTTGCATGGGTTGGGGTAGGGATATGAGCTATGGGGCTTTCGAAAAAACGTTTGTATTGTATCCACATACGCAGACCGGCGCTTAGCAACTATTCCGCAGCAACGCATCCACTGCCGCCACGGCCTGCACCAACCGCTCAGTCGGCGGCCCGCCTACTTCCACAAATTGGCTGGGTAGGCCCTGCAATTCCCGCCGATACCACTCGTAGAAATACTGACGCTGCGCGGGGTCCGGGTGTTCGCGCAGGGGGTCGGGCTCCCAGGGCAGGTCCACGTCGAGCAGCAGGGTCAAGTCGTGGGGATGTTGGTGCAGGTGGTCGGTAATCCAGGTAGGACACTGCCCGAAAGCGTGCTCGGCCCAGATTTTTATCACCACCAAATCGGTATCAAAAAATACCACCGGTTTGCCGGCCGCCGCCGCTTCGGCCGTGGCTTGAACTTCGGCGGCAAGTTGGCCGCGTGCAATGGCCTCTAGGTCGGGCAGGGTGTAGGTAGGGCCGCGTTGATCGAGGTAGGTGCGGGCATATTCGGGCGCGTGGGCGGTGCCGTAGTGCGCGGCCAGCAGGCGGCTCAGCGTGCTTTTGCCCGTCGATTCGGGGCCAGTGAGGGAAACGCGTAGCATTTAGATGGCTGAATTGGAGGTGCCAGTAGCTTGCGCTACCTGAGCAGCTCGTTTCCACTCCACGTAGCCGTACACGGCCAGTACGAGGTACAAAGCATAGAGGCCGCTGGTAGGGTAGAGCTGTTTGTGCCACAGAATAGGCACGTACAAGGCATCGACGCCAATCCACAGCAACCAGTTTTCCAGGCGCTTACGCATCATCAGATACTGCGCGGCCAGGCTTATGGCCGTGGTCAGGCTGTCGAGGTAGGGAATGGTATCGTCGGTGTAGTGTTGCAGGTAGTAGCCGAAGCCACCCGTGAAAGCGGCCGCGCCCAGCGCGAGCAGCAGCCACTCCTGAGGGCGCGTGCGCGACACCGTTAGCTCGGTGCGGCGGGCGCCGCCGTAGAGCCATTCGTACCAACCGTATAGGCTCAACAGGATGAATACGACTTGCAGGTTGCGGTCGGCGTAGAGCTTGCTGTCGTGGTAAACCAGAATGTAGAGCGTACAGCTCACAATGGCTACCGGGAAGTTCCACAGCGACTCGCGGGCGGCCAGCCACACGCACAAAAACCCCGTGACAACGGCTACCCATTCCAGCGGCGTGTTGCCCACGGCGGCCGTCCAGAATTCGTACAGAGAATGCAGCAAAACAACGCGCGTTTGAGTGAGCACCCAACCGGGTGCGGCCAAAGCTACCCAAACCTACCGAGCCGCGCCGTATTTTTGCAGCCTACCTTTCCTCGCTACCTATGCTGCCTGACCTCACGCCCACCGACCTGCACGCCCGCCAGCAACGCGGCGAAACTTTCCAGCTTATCGACGTGCGCGAGCCCATGGAATACGACTATTGCCGCATCGAGGGCAGCCACCTGATTCCGCTAGGCGAGTTGCCGCGCCGCACCGAGGAAATAGCCACCGACCGGCCTGTAGTGCTCATTTGCCACCACGGTGTGCGCTCTATGCAAGCCCTGGCGTTTTTGCAGCATCGCCACGGCCTCAACAATTTGCTCAATCTGAAAGGCGGTATCGACGCCTGGAGCCGCGAGGTAGACCCTGAGGTAGCGGTGTATTAGCAGTGTTGATTGCTAAAAATTGAATTGAAATACGTCTGTCATCCTGAGCCTGCGAAGGACCTTCTCACGGCAGAACGAATCATTGGTAGTTGATATTAAATGACGAGAACGACTTCGTGTGGTAGTGTTCCAGCTGTGAGAAGGTTCTTCGCAGGCTCAGAATGAAAAACGTATTACAGTAACTACTCCACTAGCCACCCGTGCATCTCCCCAACCTCCCCATCCGCGCTGCCCTACCCGAGTTGCTTGCTACCCTCGGCCACAACGCCTGCGCGGTGTTACAGGCCCCGCCTGGCGCGGGCAAAACCACGCTGGTGCCGTTGGCCCTGCTCGAAGCCGACTGGATGCCGTCCGGCGGGCGCATTATTGTACTGGAGCCGCGCCGGCTGGCGGCGCGGGCGGCGGCCACGCGCATGGCGCAGTTGCTGGGTGAACCAGTCGGCCAAACCGTGGGCTACCGCATGCGCCTGGAAAGCAAAGTCTCCGCGAAAACGCGGATTGAGGTAGTAACGGAAGTGATTCTGACGCGCCAACTTCAGGACGACCCCGCGCTGGAAGGCGTGGCAGCCGTGCTGTTTGATGAGTTTCACGAGCGAAGCTTGCAGGCCGACCTTGGCTTGGCCTTGGCACTAGACGCACAGGCCGTACTCCGCCCCGATTTGCGGTTGCTAGTGATGTCGGCTACGCTGGAGGCCGAGCGATTGGGTGCTTGGCTGAGCGCGCCGGTGGTGCGTAGCGCTGGTCTTAGCTACCCCGTCGAGACGCACTACCTCACGCCGGCGCGGGCGGGCGGCGCCAGCCGCCGACCCCACGAGCGGTTGCAGGATTTGATGCCCGCCGTTATCCGCGAAGCCCTGGCCACCCACGCCACCGGCGACGTGCTGGCCTTTCTGCCCGGCCTAGCCGATCAGCGCCGCGTGGCCGAGCGCCTGGCCCCTACCCTCGCTCCCACCACCGACCTGCACGTGCTACACGGCGAACTACCTTTGGAACAGCAGGATGCCGCCCTGCGGCCAGCGTCAGCCGGCCGGCGCAAAGTGGTATTGGCCACCAGCATCGCCGAAACCAGCTTAACCATTGAGGGCGTGACGATTGTGGTAGACGGTGGCTATGCCCGCGTGCCGCAGTTTGAGCCGCGCACCGGCCTTTCTACCCTCACTACCCAGCCGGTAAGCCAAGCCGCCGCCGACCAGCGCCGGGGCCGCGCCGGCCGCCTTGGTCCCGGCACCTGCTACCGCCTCTGGACCGCCACCGACCATCACCAACTACCCGCCTACCTTGCACCCGAAATCCTGACGGCCGACCTGAGCGCCCTGGCCCTGGAACTGGCACTTTGGGGGGCCTACGATGCTCAAGCCCTGCGCTGGCTCGATGCGCCGCCCACCGCCGCGCTGGCTTTGGCCCGCGAACTATTGGTGCGGCTTCATGCCCTCCAACCCGACGGCCGCCCTACCCCTCATGGCCGGGCACTGGCAGGGCTTGGGCTAGCACCGCGCCTGGCGCACTTAGTGGTGCGAGGCAAAGAGGTAGGGCAAGGCACCACAGCCTGCGCCCTCGCCGCCCTTCTCACCGAGCGCGACTTACTCCGCCCCGCCGACGGCTCCTTTGGCCCGCCCGATGTGCGCCTGCGCCTGGAAGCGCTGGAAACCGGCCGGGCGCCCCTACCCGGCCTGCACCCCGACCAGGCCACGCTGCGCCGGGTGCGCGAAGCTGCTACAGTCCTACGCCGCCGGGCCGGGGTAGAAGCCGCTCCGCTGGTGCCTGACGCGGCCGGCCTACTCACGGCCCTCGCCTACCCCGACCGCCTCGCCCAGCGCGAAACGCCCGAACGCGTGCGCTTGGTATCGGGCCAGCGGGCCACGTTGCCGGCGGAGTTTTTCAGCGCCAGCGACACGTTTTTTGCCGTAGCTACGCTGGATGGCGTGGCCGCGCAGCCACGAGCCGGACTGGCCGCGCCCATCAGTCGCGCAGAGCTCGAACAGCACTTCGCCTACCTTATCGAAGCACAGGAGCAGGTGCGTTGGGACGATATCGCTGGCCGCGTGGTGGCCCGCCGTACGCAACGGTTGGGTGCACTGGTTCTAGCTGAATCTGTCCTACCTCAGCCTACTCCCGAAACGGTAGCCGCCGTGATACTCGACCATCTGCGGGCCGATGGCATCAGTCGGTTGCCGTGGACGGAGGCGGCTACGCAGGTGCGAGAGCGGCTGGCGTTTCTCCACCACCTGCGGCCCCAGCAGTGGCCCGAGGTATCGGATGCGGCGCTACTGGAAGCGCTGCCCGAGTGGCTGGGGCCGTTCCTGGATGACGTGCGCTCTGCAACCGACATTAGCAAGCTGGACTTGGGGGAAGCGCTACTAAACTGGCTGCCCGACGGCTGGGCACAGCGCCAAGGGCTGGACCGCCTCGCCCCTACCCACCTGGAAGTCCCCACCGGCTCGCGCATCCGCCTCGACTACCACGACCCCACCGCACCCGTGCTGGCCGTGCGCTTGCAGGAGGTCTTTGGCCTGCTCGACACGCCCATGGTAGGCGGCGGCGCGGTGCCGCTCACCCTGCACCTGCTCTCGCCCGGCTACCGCCCCGCCCAGGTGACCCGCGACCTACGCAGTTTCTGGACCAGCAGCTACTTTGAGGTGCGCAAGGAACTACGCGGCCGCTACCCCAAGCACTACTGGCCCGAAAACCCATTGGAAGCACAGGCCATTCGCGGCACCAAGAAGCAGAATGGGTTGTAGGCAGGCAGCATCCTTTTGCGGTTTTGCTACCCTGACGCAGAGTCTTTATATGATCTTTCTAGAAGCATTGGAGATAATGCTATTTACGCAAGTTGTGGAGTAGCTGCGTAGCGGCTCCAGTTTTGTAGCACGCCACGAATAAGGGATGCGCGGCGCGCTGGAATCGATATTTTTCTACAAACCTATAGCCGCTACGCGGCTATTCTACAACTTATGTCAATTAATATTAATAAAGTAAGATATTTTGGCATTACAGTTGAATAAGCGGGCCTTATTCAATCTATCCACTTTCCACTGTTGCCTTGTATGCTTAAATCTTACGTGCCTGCCCTTTTACTAACGGTAAGCGGGGCCTTGCTGAGTCGCCCGAGCGTGGCCCAGTACACCCCTACCAAATGGGTATTTTACTTCGAAGCCGGCCCCAAAATCAGTGACTTTCGCGCTATGTCGTACGGGGGCACGTATAGCCCGCGGTCAGCCTCGCTCGTGTTCCCGGAGGATCAGCGTAAAACAACGATACGCAACACGTTTTCGGGCTTTATGCAGGTGAAGGCCTTCAAGCCACTGTCGGAGCGTGTGGTGCTGGCGGCCACGCTGGGGCTGGACATGCAGCACCTGAACTACAAAACCGGCTACACCCAAACGGTGGTCAACGACATCATTACGGCCTATGAAAATCAGCATATCAGCCGCCTGCTCGCTCGCGCCCGCGCCGACTGGGGCATCTACTACCGGTTCAACTTGGGCACCTCGGCCCACCTGATGCCCGGCGTGGCGGTAGGGCAAATGGTCAACCTCAGCCACAACGGCTACAGCTATACCTTCATTCAACCCGGCCTCTATTTCACCAACGACCGGCTGCTGCTGTCCGCCACGGTTTCCGACACGCCCTACAACGTGCTGATTCCGGGTGCCTCGCGCTTCGAAGGTGAGCTTAATGGTCCTTATACATACGATGCGGAGTACCGCATCCGGGAGTTTCAGCTAAGCGTTGGTGCAAAGTTCTAGCTACAATTTTTCGTTGCTGAAAAACCGAAAAGCCCCGCAGCTACACGCTACGGGGCTTTTTTCGACGTACTAGCAACCTTATTTATCCTCCGGGAAATCAGCTGAGTTTCCTAGCTCTTCCACTTGCGCCAGCTCTTTTACCAGCTCCGTGAACTTGTCACGGGCGCCTTTCACGGCGGCTTTGCCAATGGGCAGGTGCAGGGGTGGGTTTTCCTCACGCACCAGATCGTACATGATTTGCGCGGCGCGGTCGGGGTCGCCGGGCTGCTTACCACTGTAGCTCTGAATGCCTTTCAGATTTTCGCCTACCGTAGAGCGGTAGTCCTCAATGTTGGTATCCACGTAGGTAGCTGAGCCACCGGCCCACTCCGTACGAAAGCCGCTGGGCTCAATATTGGTAACTTTGATACCGAGCGGTTTCACTTGCTGGGCCAGGCTTTCGCCAATAGCTTCGAGCGCAAATTTTGACGCGTTGTAGATACCTACCCCCGGGAAGGTTTTCAAACCGCCTACACTGGTAATGTTGAGCACGTGACCGCTTTTCTGCTCGCGCAGGTGGGGCAGCACGGCGCGCAGCACACGTAGCGGACCAAACACGTTCACGTCAAATTGGCGCTGTACTTCTTTGTCATCAATTTCTTCGATGCTGCCCAGTGAGCCGTAGCCTGCGTTGTTCACTACGACATCTATGTGGCCCAGTGCGTCGATAGACTGCTGGATGGCCTGCTGCACCTGCGCCTCGTCCGACACGTCGCACAGTACGCCCAGGCCTTGCTCGCCGGCTTTCTTCGTGAATTCGTCTACTTGTTCCTGTTTGCGGAAGGTAGCGGCTACTTTATCACCTTTTTCGAGAAGCAAATCGGCTAGCGACGCACCAAAGCCGGTGCTAACGCCGGTTATAAACCAGTTTTTTGTAGTTGCCATGAGGGGTGGAGTTATAAGTAAAAAGTCAGCTAGACGCTATTGTATCGCGCCCGACTGACTTTTCAACTCCAAAGCCCAGCAGAAGGTTGGGCCGGGGCCCGTTAAAAAAACTAACTACCGCGCTTTCTCCGCGGCCGTCTGCAACGTCACTTCCCCGTTCTTCAGGCCTTTGCCGGTAGCCTGCACGCGCACGGCGCCGGGCTTACCGGTAGTCTGCACAATGGCCACCAGCTGCCCATGAAACGCGTGCATCTGCGGCGCCTGGAACGACTCCAGCGAGGTAGGGTCGCCGTTGCCGATGGCCCGGAAGCTGCCCGCGCCGCTTACTTTGAAACGCAGCTGTTCGGTGGCGTCGGGGCAGAGGTTGCCCTGGGCATCTTCTACACGGGCGGTGATGTAGGCCTGGTCCTGGCCGTCGGCGGTGAGCTGGGTACGGTCGGCCACTAGGCGGATGTGGTGGGGTTTGCCAGCGGTGCGTACGGTTTCTTCGGCTACGGCTTTACCCTGGGCATCGTAGGCTACTACCTTGATGCTGCCGGGCTGGTACTGCACGTCGTTCCACATCAGGCGGTTGCGGGTGCGCAGGTCGGCGGTATTGGATTTGGTTTGGTGGCCCATACTCTTGCCGTTCACGAATAGCTCAGCCGAGGGCGAGTTGGTGTAGCAGTACACGGGCGTGGTCTGGCCCTCGCGGCCGGGCCAGGTCCAGTGCGGCAGCACATGCAGGGTAGTCTGCTGAGGGTTCCAACGGGCGCGGTAGAGGTAGTACCGGTCTTTGGGCATGCCCGCCAGGTCCAGAATGCCGAAGTAGGAGCTGTGCGAAGGCCACGACTCGTCGTAGGGCGTGGGCTCGCCCAGGTAGTCGAAGCCCGTCCACACAAACTCACCGGCCACATAGGGTAGCGTGTCCTGCGCAGCAAACTCAATGTCCGGAATTTGCGACCACACGCAATACTCCACGTCGTAGGACGACGACTGGTTGTCGGGGTATTTCTTCTGTTTCGCCAGCTCCACCGGAAACTTGTACTCGCCCCGCGAGCTAACGGTAGAAGCCGTTTCGGAGCCCAGCAGGTAGCCCTGCGGCAGCTTGCTGTTGGCCTCGGGGTAGCGGTGGGGCTTGTAGTTGAAGCCCGGTACATCGAGCACCGAGGCGAAGTTGTTTTTGATGGCATCGTCGATGCGGTCCATACCGGCCGTCACGGGGCGGGTAGGGTCCTCGCGGTGCACAATGTCTTGCAGGCGCTTAGCAAGCTTGTTGCCACCGGGTGCGCTCTGGTCGGGCACCTCGTTGCCGATGCTCCACATAATTACCGAAGGGTTGCTGCGGTATTGGTGCACCATATTCACAAGGTCCTTCTCGGCCCACTCGTCGAAATACTGGCTGTAGCCGTTCTTCACCTTGGGCGTTTTCCACTCATCGAAGGACTCTACCATCAGCATGAAGCCCATTTCGTCGCATAGCTGCACCAGCTCCGGCGCGGGCATGTTGTGGGTGGTCCGGATGGCATCGCAGCCCAAATCTTTCAGCAGTACCAACTGCCGGCGCAGGGCGGCCGTGTTTACGGCTGTGCCCAGTGGGCCCAGGTCATGGTGGTTGCACACGCCCTTAAACTTGCGCGGCTGCCCGTTCAGGGAAAAGCCTTTGCCAGCCTCAAACTTAAATGACCGAATGCCAAACGGCGTCTTGTACTCGTCCTTCAGCACATCACCCGCATACAGCTTGGAGGTAGCCGTGTAGAGGGTAGGCGTTTCCGGCGACCAGAGCTTAGGCGCTTTTACCACCAAGTTTTGTTCGAACTCCTGCTGGTCAGTGGCCGCGAGGGTAGACGAGGTAGTAGCCACCACCTGCCCGGTGGCGTCGCGCACTTCGGTTTCCAGGCGCAGCGGCTGGAAGGTGTTGCCGGGCGTTTCCACCTTGGTTTTCAGCTTGACTTTAGCAAACTCCGTGTTGATTTCGGGCGTGGTGAGGTAGGTGCCCCACACCGGAATGTGCACGTCGTTGCTCACGATAAGGTGCACGTTGCGGTACAGCCCCGCCCCTGGGTACCAGCGCGACGACTCCGGCTGATTTTCCAGGCGCACGGCCAGCGTGTTGTTGCCGCCGGTTTGCAGGTAGTCGGTGATGTCGAAATAGAACGAATTGTAGCCATAAGGCCAGCGGCCAACCTCCTTGCCGTTTATGAATACCTGGGCATTGCTCATGGCCCCATCAAACAGTAGCACCGCCCGCTTGCCGGCCCCAAAGCCCGGCACCTCCAGTTGGCGACGGTACCACCCTACCCCCACAAAGGGTAGGCCGCCCGTGCGGCCGGTTTTCACCGTGGCCTGCTCCTCCTTGTTCTGCTCAATCTTCACCTGCTGCTTGTCGTTGTCGGCGCCAAACGGGCCGTAGATGGCCCAGTCGTGCGGCACGCGCACGGTTTGCCACTTCGCATCGCGGAAAGACGGAGTAGCGGCCTCGGGAAAGTCACCCTTTGTGAATTTCCAATTGTCGGTGAGTAGGTAGTCTTGGTGGTTTTGGGCAAAGCCAGGGACGGACGCAGAAGCAAACAGCAACAGAAAACCCGCTGCGAAAGCGGGGTAATGGAAACGAGGCATATGGACTAGGTCGGTTTAGACAAACGTTTGCGTAGCGCAATGTAGGGGAAATCGGGCGGTCCGTTTGCACCAATGCCTCTTGCTAGAATGGATTTGCAGCGCATCTTTCATAGTTTGATAACACGCAAGCCAACTTTTCGTCGTAGCTTTGTCTGGCAATAAGTAGCACCTAACCTTCTTGTTGCCATGGCCGACTACGCTGCCAAAATTGCCTTCGAGGCCCTCACCTACGATGACGTCCTGCTACTTCCGGCCTACTCCGAAGTACTGCCCCGCGACGCCGACACCAGTTCCCAGCTCACCCGCAACATTCGCCTAAACCTGCCCTTTGTTTCGGCGGCGATGGACACCGTTACTGAAGCCGACATGGCCGTTGCCATGGCCCAGGAAGGCGGTATTGGCATGGTGCACAAAAATATGAGCATCAAAGCGCAAGCCGAACTGGTGCGCCGCGTGAAACGCTCGGAAAGCGGCATCATCCTCGACCCCTTCACGCTGGAGGACACCGCTACCCTGGGTGATGCCAAGCAGATGATGCGCGACAACAAGATTGGCGGCATTCCGATTGTGGACGACCAGCGCCGCCTCAAAGGCATCCTCACCAACCGCGACCTGCGCTTCGAGAAAGACATGAGTCGCCCGGTATCAGAAGTAATGACCCGCGAAAGTCTTGTAACGGCCGCCGCCGGCACTGCCCTCAGTATTGCCGAAGAAATCCTCCAGGATTCAAAAGTGGAGAAGCTGCCCGTGGTAGACAAGGACGGCAAGCTGGTGGGCTTGATTACCTACCGCGACATTCGCAAGCGCCGCCGCTCGCCTAACGCTTGCAAAGATGAGTTCGGCCGCTTGCGGGTAGGCGCCGCGGTGGGCGTGACGGCTGATTTGCTGGACCGCATTGCGGCCCTAGTAGAAGCCGGCGTAGACGTAGTGAGCGTAGACACAGCCCACGGCCACAGCAAAGGTGTGCTGGATGCCGTGCGCAACATCAAAAAGCAGTTCCCTGCCCTCGAAGTCATTGCTGGCAACGTGGCTACTGCTGAAGGTGCCCGCGCCCTAGCCGATGCTGGTGCCGATGCCGTGAAGGTAGGCGTAGGTCCCGGCTCCATCTGCACCACCCGCATTATTGCCGGTATTGGCGTGCCGCAGCTCTCAGCAGTATTGGAAGCGGCCCGCGGCCTGGAAGGCACCGGCGTCCCGCTGATTGCCGACGGTGGCATTAAGTTTTCGGGTGATGTAGTAAAGGCCCTGGCAGCTGGCGCCTCTACCATCATGGTAGGCTCCCTGCTAGCCGGCACCGAGGAGGCACCCGGCGAAGTGACGCTGTTTGAAGGCCGTAAGTACAAGAGCTACCGCGGCATGGGCTCGGTGGAGGCGATGGAAGACGGCTCGAAAGACCGTTACTTCCAGGATGCCGAGGCCGACGTGAAAAAGCTGGTGCCCGAGGGCATTGTGGGCCGTGTGCCCTACAAAGGCCTGGCCGCCGAGGTGCTCTACCAGCTGGCCGGTGGTCTACGGGCCGGTATGGGCTACTGCGGTGCCCCCGATATTGCTACCCTGCAACAGGCTCGCTTCACCCGCATCACGGGCGCAGGCCTACGCGAGTCGCACCCCCACGACGTGCAGATCACCCGCGAAGCACCGAACTATAGCAGCCGGTAAACAAAAGCAGTACGCTGCGTTACAACATTATTTCGACCAGCGGGAGAAATCTCGCGTGCCGTACTAATTCAATCATCAGAAAATTAGTGGGAGCACGCGAGATTTCTCCCGCTGGTCGAAATAACGTTGTATTGCAAGTGTCTACCACCTGCCAATTGCACTCTTGCGGTTGAGCTTCCACTTTCGCGATATAGCATCTATACTTGCGCTAGCAAATCGCTCATTAGTTTAGCAGCCCGGTAGCATCCCGCGTCCGATTTCGGCGCGCTGCGTATCTTGTCGGCCCTTTCGCTATTGCCACTCCGCTGCGGCGCACGGCGTAGTTCTACCTTGTTTTCACTGTATGTCTCTTCGCCAGAAGCTGCAAGCTGTCATCCTACCCCTCACTATTCTGAGTTGGTTGGTGCTGCTGTACTGCACGCTCCTGACCGCCAGCCCAGAGCTGGCCACCCAGTTAGGGCGCCCGGCGCCCTGGCTCACGCTGGTGTCGCAGGCGCTTTTTGCAGCGGGCGTGTTTCTCTACCAGCGCAATCGTCCCGACCCGCTGCGCGGCACCGATTTCACGGGGCTGCTGCGGCGGCTGTTGTTGGGGCCCGGCATCCTGGCCAGCGTTTGTGTGGGATTGCACCTGCTGGAGCGCTTCATTCAGGCCGAAGCGCCTACCAATGACCGAGTCTTTTTCGCGGTTATCTATACCATTAACCTAGCGCTGTTCATCGTCTTTCTAGCCAGTACCAACTACACATGGCGGTCGTTGGTCCTGTTTCGGGCGCCTACCCACTTGCGGCGCGAGTGGCTGTGGTTTGAGCTGTTATTAGGCGGTACACTGTTGTTTCGTCTACTGAACTGGGCGCCCACGGGCCTGCTTGCCTACCCCGTGATGGGTGGCTTGGCTTTGTTTGGCATCTACCTCAGCGGTAACCAGAAGTGGGTAGCCTACCTCAACCGTCGCCAGAAATGGGAAGTGGTGCTGTTGCAGGCAGGCTTGCTACTGTGCATGGGGGTGTTTGTAGTGTACTTCCTGCGCATCGAGCACGACCCCAAGCTGGTAGCGCCCGCGCCCCAGCATGCCTTTTTGATGCTCACCGTTTTCTTCGCCGCGTTCTACTCGCTGGTAGGGCTACTGGTCACGTTTTTCAACCTGCCTACAGCGGGTGTGTTTGAGCAGAAACGCGAGGAAATCCTGAGCCTGCAACGCCTCACGCAGCTGATCCAGAAAGGCCAAACCGAAAAGGAAATCTACAGCACCTTGTTCGACTCGGCAGTGCAAACGGTGGGCGCCGATGCCGCTTGGTTGACCCTGGATACCCCCACAGATGGCTACTCAGGCAAATATTTCAATATTGAGCAGGAGCAAAGCGCTGCCATTCACAGCCTGCTCACCGATTACAACCTAGGCCACATTGAGTACCTGAACAACGATCTGGACAATAGCAGCGGCTTTCGTAGTCTGAAGCTGCCGTTTTCGTCTATGATTGTGATGCCATTGCGCTCTACCAAGCGCCGCTATGGATCCCTGTATATGCTGAAGGACCAGCGCCACGGCTTCGACCGCGAAAACCTGGGCATCCTACAAACTTTCACCAGCCAAACGGTACTCAGTATCGAAAACCTGCAACTGCTCCAGGCTTCTATTGAAAACGAGCGGGTGCAAGAGGAGCTAAAGATTGCCTCGGCCGTACAGGACAGCCTGATTCCGAAGACCCTACCTACCGACAACTGGTTTGAAATCAGCTCCTTTGCCTTGGCAGCCAAAGAGGTAGGCGGCGACTTTTACGACTTCCTACACCTACCGGGCCGTCGCTTGGCTATTTTGGTGGGCGACGTATCGGGAAAGGGTGTGACAGCTGCTTTTCACGTGGCGCAGATGAAGGGTATCTTCCATGCCTTGATGCAGGAGAACCCTCTGGCTCGCAACGACCGGGAAAAATTCCCGGTGCCCAGCCGTTTCATGTCTCAGGCCAACACCGCCCTGATCCACTGCCTGGAAAAGTCATCTTTTATCACTGCTTCGCTCTATATTATTGATTATGAGCACGGTGGATTTGTATTTGCGCGCGCTGGCCACTGCCACACGCTCTATTATCACTCCATCAAGGAAGAGGTTTCCTACTTCCGCACGGCGGGCCTGGGCTTGGGTATTATTCGCAACGACTCCTACGAGAAACACATCAAAAATCAGTTCTACGATTATAACCCCGGCGACGTAATGGTAGTATATACGGATGGTATCGTGGAGGCGCGTGGGGAGAATAAGGAGGAATATGGGGAAGAGCGGTTACAGCGCGTACTGGAGCGCACATACTACCTGGAAGCGGAGGAGATTAAACAACATATTTTGAGCGACTTAGCTGAGTTCAGCTATGGTCAGCCCGTGCACGACGATCAGACGTTGCTGGTGATTAAATTCAAAGCTGTTCAACCTGATCCGCACTCCTAACGTAGAGCCGAGGCATGAAAATAACGCAACAAGCCACTGATACATCGCTCACCCTGAATCTCGACGGTGAGCTGGACGCCAGCTCGTCTGTGATTCTGGATACGGAGCTGTCGAAATCGGAAGTTTTGGACTATCAAAAAATATTAATCGACTGCCAACGACTCAATTATATCTCTTCGGCGGGGCTGGGCGTTTTTATATCCCACTTGCAACGGCTGCAAGATGCCAACGTGAAGCTCATTTTCTACAACATGCAGGAAAAAGTGCATAACGTATTCGAGATTCTGGGCCTCGACTCGCTGATGACGATTGTACCCACACAGGCAGAAGCCGTTGCTATTTAACTCGTTTTGTCGACGGACGCTGCTTTCATGAAAAAAGATATCCGCATTAGTTGTAGTAGAGAAAACCTGAAGGTTGTGCGCGACTTCGTGAACGACTATCTGGCTACCTACAACTTGTCGGAATTACAGCTCAACCAGATTATACTGGCTGTCGACGAGGTAGTAGCAAATCTGATTATTCATGCCAATGGGGAAGATGAATCCCGCTCGTTGTACCTGAGTATCAACTTCGTAAACCATGCTGTGGATATTTCTATTGAGGACAGTAGCCCGATATCTTACCGGCCTTCTACGTTCCGCGAGCCGGACATGAACGAGCATGTGCGCCTGGGCAAGAAAGGCGGGGTAGGCATGGCACTGGTCAACCGGATTATGGACAGTGTGGAGTTCACTACCTCCGGTAGATACAACGTTTGCCGGCTGCACAAGCGCGTTTCCTGAAGAAAAACAGTCGAGTTTAGCATAAGAAGGCACCTTTCGCGGGGTGCCTTTTGTTTTGCGCCCGCGGGTGCTGCCCTCCACGGGCTGGGCAGGAAAAAATCCGTAAAATTGCATCGGTCCTTTCCTGCGCAATGGCGTAGGGTGTCTGTTTTAGATTTATTGCTTTTATGCCTAAACGCATTCTGTACGCCGGCGCTGCCTTAGCACTACTGGCCGGCTGCCAGTCTACCAAAACCACGTCGGCAACCAAACAACCCGTTGTTGAAACGCTGGGAACGCACCCGGTGCCCGCCTCGGAGTTTGCCTACGTATACCGCAAAAACAACAGCACAGCCCCCGATTTTGGTACCCGTGCGGGTGTGGATGAGTATCTGAAGCTGTACACTAATTTCAAGCTGAAGGTGCTCGATGCCGAGCAGCGCGGCCTGGATACCACCCAGGCGTTCCGGCGTGAGTTGGATGGCTACCGGCAACAGCTGGCCCAGCCCTACCTCACCGAGAAAAGCGTGACCGACCAGCTCGTGCGCGAGGCCTACGACCGCCTGAGCAAGGAAATCAACGCGTCGCACATCCTCATCAGAGTAGCACCCGATGCCGCGCCCAAGGATACACTGGCCGCTTACCAGAAAACGCAGGCCCTGCGCCAGCGCGTGACCAGCGGCGGCGAAGACTTTGAAACGGTAGCTCGCCAGACCTCAGAAGACCCTTCGGCTCGCGAAAACGGCGGCCGCCTGGGCTATTTCACCTCGATGCAGATGGTGTACCCCTTCGAGTCGGCGGCGTACAAAACGCCGGTAGGGCAGGTATCGGAGCCAGTGCGCACGCGCTTTGGCTACCACCTCATTAAGGTGAATGACACCCGAGCAGCGCAAGGCGAAATCAAGGTAGCTCACCTCATGATTCGGGCCACGCCCAACATGCCCGCCGCCGATTCGGCCACGGCCAAAAAGAAAATCGACGAGCTGTATAGCCGCCTGCAACGCGGCGAGAACTGGGACAAGCTGGTAGCGCAGTTTTCGGAAGACGCCGGCTCGGCACCCAACGGCGGCGAGATTCCCGCCTTTGGCGCGGGTCGCATGATTCCGAGCTTCGAGGAGGTGGCTTTCAAATTGCAGAAGCCTGGCGACCTATCGCGCCCCGTGCAAACGCCTTACGGCTGGCACGTTATCAAGCTGATTGAGAAAATGCCGGTGCCTTCGTTTGAAGCCATGCAGCCTACCCTCAAGAGCAAGGTAGCCAAGGACTCACGCTCTGAGCTGAACCACGCAGCCTTTTTGAAGCGCGTGAAAGCCGAGAACAAGTTTGAGGAGAACAAGGCCGGGAAAGAGTACGCTTTTGCGAAAGCAGATACAGCCTTGGTGAACGGCCGCTTTGTGTACAAAGCCCCCACCGAGCCGGCAAAAATAAAGAGTAAAGCTACTACTGCTCATACCCTATTTACCATCAACGGCAGAGCCTACCCTGCCACCGACTTCCTGACCTATGTGGAGCAGAGCCAGCGCCCCCGCCCCGGCGATGAGCCCCAGCACGCCATGCAGGTGCTCTACGACCAGTACGTAGACCAGAGCCTGACCAACTACGAGCGCGACAACCTGGAAGGCAAGTACGAGGACTACCGCATGCTGGTGAAGGAATACCGTGACGGTATCCTGCTGTTTCAGCTGATGGACGAGAAAGTATGGTCTAAGGCCATTGACGACTCGGTAGGGCTGCAAAAGTTCTTCACTGAGCACCAGCAGGACTACCAGTGGGCACCGCGCGTGCAGGCAACGGTTATCAACGCCGCCTCACCGGAAGTCTTGAAAGAGGCCCAGCAGTCGCTGCAAGTAGGTCGCTACCAAATCATGACTGACAAGCTGCCGAAAGCGGTTGATTTCAAAGCCGGTTCGGCAGAGCTCACTTCAATGGCTCAAGCAAGCCTTAATCAGCTAGCTGATCAGTTGCTGACTGACACTACTTTGGTATCCACTGAAGTAGTGGGCCATATAAAGCGCGGTGAAAAGTCCGCGCTAGCTCGCCGGCGAGCTGAGCAAGTCGTTTCCTACCTCACCTCCCGGGAAGTACCTGCCAGTCGCCTACGTGCCACAGCCAATTCAAAACCAACGACAGCAACTGTTGCGTTTGCTCAAAGCAGCAACAACCCCGCTATGCTGGAAGCTATCCTCAATCAGAAAAACCCATTGGGGGTAAAGATTCAGCAGCGCACGTTCCAGCAGGGCGACAGCAAAGCCGTGGACCAAGTAGCGCAGCGTGGTCCTGGCACCTACCCCGTGCAATTGGATGGCCGCTACTACTTCGTCATCATCAAAGAACAACTGCCGGCCGGCCCCAAGAAGCTGAGTGAAGCCCGTGGCCAAGCCACTTCCGACTACCAGAATTACCTGGAGCAACAATGGATTGAGCAGTTGCGGACGCAATATCCGGTGCAGCTCAACCAATCAGAAATTGATAAGCTGGTGACCAAGTAGACCACGGATGAGCGCAGGTTTTAACGGATTTCACGAATTTTGTAGAGGACGTTGGGGCTAGCGTATGCAACGCTAACAGGTCTTTGCGGTATCCGCAGCAAGTAGGGTGGCCCCAATGAGCTGGCACAGCTGTGAGGCGCTGCCCCACTCCGCCCACAAAATCCGCTTTCATCCAAAAAATCCGTGATTTATGTTGAAATTTACGCGCTGCTTTTTGCGTTGCTGGGTAGTGCTGTCCGACTGGCAGGTGCCAACACCGGACCTATTTTCTTGCTGCATGACTTATTTTTTTCGTTTGCCGATGCGCGTAGCGCTGCTTAGCCTCGGTTTACTGACGGGCATCGTCACCTCTGCTTCGGCCCAATTAGGCATCGGCCGGCCCGTGGGTCGCACGATAGTGGATGGTATTATCGTAAAGGTGGACAACCAGATTATCCTGAAATCAGATCTGGATATAGTATATGCGCAGGAGGAAGCCCGCGCCGAGGGTAAGGCCTTACCGCTTGACTTGCGCTGCAAAATCCTGCAACAGATTGTGATGAACAAGCTGATGCTAGCCAAGGCCGAAACCGACTCGGTAGTGGTAGAAGAGGCCAAGGTCAACGGCGAGTTGAATCGCCGTATGGCCTACTTCGTGCAGCAAATTGGCTCTGAGAAAAAGCTGGAAGAGTATTACAACAAGCCCCTGAAAGCTCTCAAGGACGACCTGCGCCAACAGGTGAAAGACCAGTTGACGCAACAGGAAATGCAGGAGCGGATTGTGGGCAAAGTAACTGTGACGCCCCGCGAGGTGAAGCAGTATTTCAACCGCATTCCCAAAGACAGCCTACCCTATTTCTCTACTGAGGTAGAGGTAGGGCAGATTGTGAAACTGGCCCAAGTGAACGACAAGGCCAAGCAGGAAGCTATGGCCAAGCTAAACGATCTGCGTGCCCGCATCCAGGGCGGCGAGAGTTTCGAGGAGCTGGCCAAGCAGTATTCGCAAGATCCTGGCTCGGCGGTGCAGGGAGGTTATCTGGGCTTTTTCAAGCGCAAGGAGCTAGTACCTGAGTACGAAGCGGCCGCCTTGCGCATGGAGCCAGGGCAGTTGTCGCCGGTGGTGGAATCGCAGTTCGGCTTTCACCTTATTCAGTTAATTGAGCGCAAGGGCGACAGCTACAGCACGCGCCACATTTTGTTGAAGCCCGAAACCGGCTCGAAGGACGTAAGCGTGGCAGCGGTGCAGCTAAACAAGTTACGCACCCGTATCCTAGCCGACAGCCTTACGTTTGCCAAAGCTGCCAAAGATGAATCAGACGATAAAGCCACTAGCACCAGCGGCGGCCTGATCCAGAACCAACAGAACGCCAGCACTTATATTCCGTTGGATAAAATTGACCCCGCTATCTTCTTCACCATTGATACGATGAAGGTAGGTAGTATTTCGCAGCCCCTACCCTACCGCACCGAAGATGGCAAGGACGCCATGCGCCTGATCTGGCTGAAGTCGAACACGCCGCCTCACCAAGCTAACCTCCGCGACGACTACCAGAAAATTGCGCAGGCTGCTCTCAATGAAAAGAAAAATAAGGCACTAGACGAGTGGTTTGAGAAGAACCGCACCACCGTCTTTATCGACGTAGACCCACAGTACGACGAGTGCCGGCTGCTGCAAAGAACGCTATAGTGATGCGTGAATGCCTGATGCGTTAACGTGCTGATTGAAGTATATACTCGGCATAGTAGCGCATCAAGCATCAGTATATCAAGCAAAGCTCAGCCTATCCATAATCCCTACATCAGCAAATCGACCTATGCCTTTCGCCTCCGATAAAGAAGCCGCCGATGCGCTGGCGCAATCGTACCACAAGCTGCGGCAGGAAATCGGCAAGGTAATTATTGGGCAGGATGAGGTGGTGCGGCTGGTGCTGACTGCCGTGTTTGCCCAGGGTCACTGCCTCTTGGTGGGTGTGCCGGGTCTCGCCAAAACGCTGCTCATTCACACCATTGCTGAGTCTCTGGACCTGTCGTTCAATCGCATCCAGTTCACGCCCGACTTGATGCCCTCCGACATTGTAGGTTCGGAAACAATGAACCAGCAGCGGGATTTTCATTTCGTGCAGGGTCCGATTTTCGCCAACATTGTGCTGGCCGACGAAATCAACCGTACGCCGCCTAAGACCCAGGCGGCGTTGCTGGAAAGCATGCAGGAATACGCTGTGACGGTGGCCGGCAAGCGTTACGCCCTCGACCGTCCGTTCTTCGTGCTAGCTACCCAAAACCCGATTGAACAGGAAGGCACCTACCCCCTACCCGAGGCGCAGCTTGACCGTTTCATGTTTAACATCGAGTTGGGCTACCCTAGCTACGAGGAAGAGTTGCAGGTAGTGAAAAATACCACCAGCGACCGGAAAGCTACCGTAAGCAAGGTACTACACGCCAGTGAAATACAAGCCTACCAGCAGCTTGTGCGCCGTGTACCCGTGGCCGATAACGTGGTGGAATACGCTGTGAGTCTAGTGCACAAGACCCGCCCGAATACCAGCCGCGCCGCAGCCCGTGTGAATCAGCTACTGGAGTGGGGCGCCGGTCCACGTGCTTCGCAGCACCTGATTGTGGGTGCTAAGTGTAATGCCTTGCTCAACGGAAAATACTCGCCCGATATCGAGGATGTGCAGGCGGTGGCCCTACCCATCCTGCGCCACCGCCTGGTGCGCAACTTCAAAGCCGAAGCCGAAGGCATCAGCATCGAGCAAATCATCAAGGAAATTCTGTAGCATTGTTGAAGTTTAGGGCATCAGTGGTCAGCTAAGCTCTGATTATAGGCCAATTCTCAACAGCCACCATTTACCATTCAATACTTCTACCATGGAAGTTTCTGCGTACTACCAGCAGTTCGAGCGTAACGTCAATATTATTCTAGATGCCCTGGCTGCGGGTCTCGATCTGCGCACTACGGCGCTGGCTACCTCTCTCCCGTTGGAAGTATACGTGCTCTGCGAAGTGCTGAACCAGGGTGGCACGCAGTACCGCCTCACCACCGATGGGGTAGGCCGCCTAGCCGAGTTTCAGCAGCAATACATGCAGCACGAAGACCAGACGGAAGCCACCATGCGTCGCCTCCTGGAAGATAAGAAGGCTTACATGGCCACGCCCGAGGGCCGTGTGCTGCTCAAAGAAATGCTGATTCGCCGGCTGGAATACTTCAACGAAGCCGCCCGCCAAGTGAACATCATGCGCACGCAGCACGCCCTAGGCAGCCCCGCGCAATACAAAATTGCGGATTAGTAAGAGTTGTCGTTGTAAAGACTCAATTCGATAAAGTACAAAAGGAAAAGGCTTGCCAATGGCAAGCCTTTTTGCTTTAAGAAACTGTGAGCGTCAATCGGCTACAAAATCCGTGAAATCCGCTAAAATCAGTGTTAATCCGTAATCATGCTAGCTGCGTCTTGCGGACGCACTTCGGTGTTGCCATCTTTGGTATGTTCGACGGGTAGGACACCGATAGGTTCCTTAGCCAAGTCGCTAGGCACCTCGTCGCCGTGGGGGCCTTTAGAGACGGTAACGCCGCCATCTACGAAATAAATGGCGCCGGTAACGTAGCTAGCCTCATCTGATGCCAGGAAAGCATACACATTGGCTACCTCCTCGGTGGTGCCGCGCCGACCCATGGGCACGCCTTGTACGGTGAGCTTTTCCATTTTAGCATTCATCGGGCCGGTTTCTTTGTGTGTCCAGGCGGTGTCGATGGGGCCGGGACCTACAATGTTGGAGCGCACCCCAAATTTGGCCTGCTCCACGGCTACGCCCTTCTGGAAGGCGTGTATGAAGCCCTTAGTACCGCCGTAGGGCGTGTTCTGCGGCTCGCCCATGTGTCCCGCCTCCGAGCCTGCCGATACGATATTGCCCCGCGTTTTTTGCAGGTGCGGAATAGCAGCCCGGGTCATCATAAAGTTTGAGTAGATGTTGTTTTTGATCATGTACTCAAACGCCTCCGTTGGGTATTTATCGATGGTAGAAGTGGCCGGAAACACTCCGGCGTTGTTTACCAGGATGTGTAGCTCCTGATACTCTGCCAGCGCTGCCTGCACGCAGGCCTCTGCCGTTTGAGGGTTCGATAAGTCGCCGGTGAAGGTAATGGCACGGCCACCGGTGCGAATAATCTCTTCCGCTACCTCGCACACTGGATCTTCCGCAAAGCCTGCTACCACCACAGCAGCACCTTCTTTCGCAAATTTTTTAGCGATGGCTTCACCAATCCCAGCGCCACCGCCCGTTATGATGGCCACTTTGCCTGTAAGTCTTCCTGTCATGTCCGTAAATAAAGCTGATAAGCACTGCTACCAGCAGGTGTATAAATGAGTTATTTGCTTTTCTAGAAACGCCCTACTCTACGCGAGGTTAAGGTAGTCGGGCAAAACATTTTGTCATCCCATTGCCTGCTTTTACGTAAGCTCATCAGCGTTTTACTTCCTTGTATGCCTGTTGCTGCCACGCTGTTTGTTGCGCCACCCCTCACTACGGTCACCACTGCGCGCCTCACGCTCCGCCCGTATGCTCCTACCGACGAAGCGGACTTTTTTGCGCTGCTCGACCAGGAGCGCAACCGCCTGCGCCCTGCTTTCCCGGCCCGCGTAGCTGCTACCACCACTCCTACTGATGCGGCCCGTGTACTAGCCACTTTCCTGAGTGACTGGCACTCCGACCGGCTGTATGTGCTCGGTATCTGGCATACGGCCACCGCTGCTTACCTGGGTGATATCAGCCTGCGCCCGCAAACGGGCCGCACCCGCACCGCCGAAATTGGCTACTACCTTGCCCAGTCGGCCGAAGGCCACGGGTACGCCCGCGAGGCTCTGGCCGCTGCCGTGCAGTTTGGCTTCGACGACCTGCAAGTGGGTATTTTTTCCATTCGGTGCCGGGCAAACAACTCGCGTAGCTGCGCCGTGGCCCAGGCAGCAGGATTTCGGCAGTTGCCTACCCGCACACGGCTGTGGCCTTTGCGCAAGCACGATGCGGAGGGAGAGATTTTATACTATAGCTTATCTCAGGCTACTGCTCCTACCCGGTAGTTGCTACTTGCCTACCCGTTCGCGGCGGCTGATATTGCCCAGCAGCCATTCCTGCCGGAAATTCAAATAAATACCCGCCGCGAAGTCTGTCTTTTTTTCCTTGAAATCATGCACTGGCTCTACACGCACGGTAATAGCCGCCGCTTCGCCCAACGAAAAATCCCGCATCAAGCGCAAAATCAGAATACGACGGTGCGGCTCGATATACGTTGGGCTGCCCACTGAGCGGGAAGCCGACTGGTACAAATCGCCACCCAGCGGCGATAGAAACCGTTGGCCCTGCCAGTAACTCAGCATCACATTGAGGTAGCGCGTCTCGGCGGTGGCATTGAGGTAGAGCCCATTGCCACGCCGGTAGGGTAGCTGGTAGGCAAACGACTTGTCGTAATAGCCTGTGCCGTAGGCCTGCACCCGAAATGCCGTGGTAGGGTGGGTAGGAAGCTGATAACGCGCCTCTACCCCTGTAGCTCCGTTGAACAGCGTCTGCAACGGCCGGTCGATGGTGTCGATTTGCCCGCCCCGGTGGGTGGCTGTGAATTGCAGAGGTAAGGACACTGTCACGGGGCTACTAGCGCCGGTGAGGCGCACCGAACCACTGAGGCCGCCCGCAATTTCTTCCTGATAATTGCTGTACCGATACTGCTGCCGTTGCCAGTCCACCCAAACGTCTAGCCCTACCCTATCAGAAACATAGCGATACTGCAATCCTTCCTCCAACGGTTTTAGGATTACGCGCTCAAAATTGAACAGCGGCTCGATGTAGCCGTGGTTCAAATGCGGCCGAATGTTTCCAAAAATAAACTCGCTGTTGCCCTTGGTATAAGTAGCCCGAAAAGTAGGCCGCACCTGTCGCAGCCGGGCGTTACCAAAGTCTTTCCACAGAAATACACCGCCTTCCAGCCGCAAATTAGCTGTAGGATAATACACGATCTGTGGGTTCAACTGCGTGCCAAATAGCGTGTATCCCTCGATAATGCGGTTGAAATACTCGTTATCCTTGAAAAACGTGAAGGAGCGCACGGATAGTCGCAGGTCGCCGGCGGTGTTTTCTTCTTCGCTGGAAGAAGCCTGCTGATTGAAAGTAAACTCGCTTTTTTTGCCTGGTTCAGTATTTGTGAATGCCCGATTATCTAGTTGCGCTTGCACCGCATGCGTGCTAACTAGCAGACCGCCAACAGCTAATATATTTAGTAAATAATTTCTCATATATTTATCGGCACAACGGCACGAAAAGCCAGGGTCGGGTGTTAGAAAAAGCTGCCCCAAATAAGCGCCGTCACGGGTTTCACCGTGCAGCGTTGAGCTTGCTGGGCAGCCGGAAAAAGCATAATTTTCACCAAACGTAAGTACTTTTTATAACCTACCCTCACATGGCTGCAACCACAGAGAAAGTCGTCGCCGATCCGGCCGCTGAAAAAAGAAAGGCCCTGCAACTCACGATGGAAAAGCTGGACAAGTCGTTCGGCAAAGGCACCGTGATGAAGCTCAGCGACAATAAAGTTGTCGACATTCCGGCTATCAGCACTGGCTCCTTGGGCTTGGATATTGCACTGGGCATTGGTGGCCTGCCTAAAGGTCGTATTGTTGAGATTTACGGCCCTGAATCGTCGGGTAAGACTACCCTCACGATGCACTGCATTGCGGAGGCACAGAAGAAAGGCGGCATCGCGGCTTTCATCGACGCCGAGCACGCCTTTGACAAAGGCTACGCCGAAAAGCTAGGCATTGACACCGAAAACCTGCTCATCGCCCAGCCTGACAATGGCGAGCAAGCCCTGGAAATTGCCGACCAGCTGATTTCCTCCGGTGCCATCGACATTATTGTAATTGACTCCGTAGCTGCTCTGGTGCCCAAAGGCGAACTGGAAGGCGACATGGGCGACTCGAAAATGGGTCTGCACGCGCGTTTGATGTCGCAGGCTCTACGGAAGCTCACCGGTACCATCAACAAAACCGGCTGCTGCTGCATTTTCATCAACCAGCTGCGCGAGAAAATCGGTGTGATGTTCGGTAACCCCGAAACCACCACTGGTGGTAACGCCCTGAAATTCTACGCTTCTGTGCGCCTTGATATCCGTCGCATCGGCCAGATCAAGGAAGACAAAGACAACATCACCGGCAACCGCACCAAGGTGAAGGTGGTGAAGAACAAGGTAGCGCCACCCTTCAAGGTGATTGAATTCGATATTATCTACGGCGAAGGCATCTCCAAAATCGGTGAGATTCTGGACCTGGGTGTAGATATGGGTATCATCGCCAAGTCGGGCTCGTGGTTCTCCTACAACGGCGACCGTCTCGGTCAGGGCCGCGAAGGTGTGAAGACCATCTTGCACGATAACGAGGAGCTGGCCAACGAAATCGAAACTAAGATTCGTCAGATGGTGAAGGGTGAGCCCGAAGCCGCGCTGGCCGCCATCCCCGAAGACCGTACGGTAGATGAGGACGACGAAGTGCTGGCTGAGTAGGCATTGTTCCTACCCTAGCTTGAATTGCAAAGCCCCATAGCCGCTAGTTATGGGGCTTTTTCGTATTCTGCCGCATTTTACTACTATGCTCCTCAAGCTCAGGTGTACTTAGCTGGCGGCGCGTTCGTATGTTGTGTAGCTTTGCTGGCACCGCTTTTGAATACGTACCAGCTGAAACAACCCCGCCGTTCCGTATGTCCCGTCGCTGGTTTTACTACGTTTGTCTGCTTCTTTTCGCTGGTGTAGGCCTTTCGGCTTTTCAACCAACGGAGGCTACCCGTATCGTATCCAATAGCAGCTTCACTCATGGCGAAGTGCTCAGCTACAAGGTACACTATGGTCTGATTAACGCTGCCGAGGCCACTATTGAGGTAGCCGATAACATTCACCGCGTGAACAACCGGCCGTGCTACCAGGCTACTGTTACGGGACGCACGCTGGGCTCCTTCGATTTTTTCTTACGCATCCGGGACACCTGGCGCTCCTACATCGACACGGCTTCCATCCGGCCGCAACGCTTTTTCCGCAACATCGAGGAAAACCACTACCGCAAGCGCGAAACCGTGGACTTCGACCATACCCGCGCCGTAGCTTCTGTCGAATCGTATAAAAAAGACAAGAATGATGTAAAACGCGGTACCTTTAAGGTGCCAAGCAATGTGCAGGATATCGTGAGCGGGGTTTATTTCCTGAGAACTATTAATTTTGACCAGCATCGACCCGGTGAGGTTATCCGGGTGCAGGGCTTTTTCGACGACGAAGTGTTTAGCATGGACGTTATCTACAAAGGGCGCGAAACGGTGGAAACCAAAGCAGGCATTGTGCGGGCGCTTCGGCTGGTGCCCAAGATGCCCAGCAACAAACTCTTCCGCGGCGAAAACGCCATTTCGGTGTACCTCTCCGACGACCGCAATAAAATTCCGGTTCTGATTCAGGCCGAAATGTTTGTTGGCTCCGTGAAAGTGGATATGTATAAATACCAAGGCCTCAAAAATCGATTGAACTTAGTGGCCTCTAATTGATTGTAAGGAAAAGCGACTCCGTTGGGGTCGCTTTTTTTGTAGCTCGGCGGCGCAAACGGCCCGTCGAGTCTGTTTCACTTTTAATGCTCCCCTCCCTTGGCATCAACGGTTAAGACACTGCCAGCCCGCAAAAACGTCCTTTCTCCTCCTACCTCCCACCGCCGCGTTGGCCTGTCGGCCCGCGTTCTGTTCTACCCCAAACCGCCTCGCCCTGTGCACGCTACTTCTGCTTCCAACGCCTATCGCATTCTCGTTGTTGACGACGACCCAGACATTGTTGAGCTACTGGAGTACAACCTACGCAAAGAAGGGTACGAAGTAGCTTCGGCCGCCGATGGCCGCCAAGCGCTGGAAATCGCCACCGATTTTGGCCCTGACATTATCCTGCTCGACGTGATGATGCCCCATCTGGATGGCATCGCCGCATGCCGCCAGCTACGCGAGCAGCCGCGCTTCAAGGATGCCTATATTATCTTCCTGACAGCTCGCGCCGAGGAGTTTTCGGAAGTGGCTGCCTTTGAGGCCGGCGCCGACGACTTCATCAACAAGCCCATCAAGCCGCGTGCCCTCATGAGCCGTCTGGCTGCCTTCGTGCGCCGCGACCAGGATCCGCAGCAGGTTAGCGCCACCATCGAAATCAACGGTCTGACTATTGACCGCACGGGCTTTGCTGTGTACCAGGATGGTCGCAAAATCATTCTGCCTAAGAAGGAATTTGAGTTGCTGGCGTTCCTGGCTGCTTCGCCCCACAAAGTGTTCAACCGCGACGAACTTCTCCAGAATATTTGGGGTAACGACGTATTTGTGCTGGCCCGCACCGTGGATGTGCACGTGCGTAAAGTGCGCGAGAAGGTAGGCGACCACCATATTCAAACCATCAAAGGGGTAGGGTATAAATTCAACGCTGATTAGCGCCTCCCGCAAAGCCTTTTGCTAGAACGTCATGCTGAGCGCAGCGTAGCGGAGTCGGAGCATCTTTCTTGATAGTAGTTCAAGTAACAGGAATTATTATCTTAAGTACAGATGCTTTGCCTCCGGTGCGCCGCGCTCAGCATGACCTATTTTCAACCACTACCTACCCTATATCTTTTCCTTTGAAACTCAATCTGTCCTCACGTACTATTGCTATCCTCATTTCGATGCTCGTGGCTGGTGTGCTTACGGCCTTGGCCGTTTACGCGCCACAGATGGAGTTTCGGGAAGCATTCTTAACGGCGGGCATTACAGTAGCAGCTTGTTTTCTGCTGGTTTACTTATCGTTTGAAGCGCTGATCTTCCGGGAAATCAATACCATTTATTCAGGTTTGGAGATGATCAAGCGCAAAGAATTGCGCAAGCTCTCCAATAAATTCCTGTTTCGGCCTGAGCCCCTGAAGCGCCTGCGCGACGAGATTCTGCAAATGGCTGCTCGCAAGCAGCAAGAAATCGACGAGCTAAAACGCTTGCAAGTGCTGCGCCGCGAGTTCCTAGCCGATGTATCGCACGAGCTGAAAACGCCCATTTTTGCCGCGCAAGGCTTCGTGCATACTATTCTGGACGACGACGAAATAGACGAAGTAACCCAGCGAAAATTTCTCTCTAAAGCCGCCAGCAGCCTTGATGCCCTTAACGACCTGGTGCAGGACCTGGTCACAATTTCACAGCTGGAGAAAGGCGTGGTGCAGATGCGCCGCCAGCGCTTCAACGTAGTGCAGCTGGTGCTCGACATCTTTGAGCAGCTAGAGCTAACGGCCGCCCAACGGAGCGTAACGCTGGAGCTACTCCCCCCTACCCTCGCCGATGCCGAGCTACTGGTGCTAGCCGACCGCAACCGCATCCGCCAAGTGCTCATCAACCTTATCGACAACGGCATTAAGTACGGTCAGGAGAAAGGACATGTATCCGTACACCTCTCAGAAACCGCCAAAACAGTGCGTATTGCCGTGCACAACGATGGGGAGGGCATTGCCAAGCAGCACCATCACCGGGTTTTCGAGCGATTCTACCGCATCGAGAAAAGTCGTTCGCGCAACTCGGGCGGCACGGGCTTAGGCTTGGCTATCAGCAAGCACATTGTGGAAGGCCATAAGTCGGTGTTGCGCCTACACAGCGAGCCGGGTCAGGGCACTACCTTCGAGTTCAAGCTACCAAAGCCCAAGTTGCGACGCCCCGTAAAACAGCCGGAGCAGGTAGACTAACACGGATATGCGCGCTTCCCGCTACCTTCGTAGTGTAATGAAGCATATTGATTTTCAAGACCTGATTCTGTTTGAAGACGAGGACTACATCGTCATCAACAAGCCGCCGTTTCTGGCTACCCTCGACGAGCGGTTTGGCGGTGCCAACAACATTCTGCGCATGGCCCGCGAGTATGCCGATGATGTGCAGGCATGCCACCGCCTCGACAAAGAAACCTCGGGTGCACTGGCGCTGGCCAAGAACCCGGCGGCCTACCGCCACCTTTCCATGCAGTTTGAAAACCGGGAGGTGAACAAACTCTACCATGCCGTGGCCTGGGGTGTGCATCACTTCGATAATCTACTAGTAGATCGTAAAATCGAAACCACTTCGAAGGGCAAAGCCCGCCTCGCATTCAAAGGCAAGCCTGCCGAAACCTATTTCACTACCCTCGAAGCCTTTGCCCGCCATACGCTGGTGCAGTGCGTACCCGTCACCGGCCGAATGCACCAGATTCGCCTACACCTGATGTTTTTGCAGGCTCCCATTGTAGGCGACGGTTTGTATGGCGGCGAAGACTTCTACCTGTCTTCACTCAAGCGCAAGTTCAACGTGAAAGAAGGTGAGGAAGAACAGCCATTTATTAAGCGCTTTGCCTTGCACGCCCGGCAGCTCACCTTTGCCAAAATGGACGGCGAACGTGTAACTATTGAGGCCCCCTACCCTAAAGATTTCCGGGTATTGGTGGATACGCTACGGCAGTATCAGTAGCCATCAGCGGCTTAGCGAACTGCTTAAAAAGTGCTCCTGTGTGCAGCGCTATGGCTTTCACACACAAAACTTTATAGCATCGTTTGCTTCCTGCCCGAAAAACGGTAACTTTGTGTCCGTTTTTCCCGAGCCGCATTCGGTTCATGCCTCATTTTCAAACGTTTACTCAACTCATCAATGGATCATCTGAGCTTCAAGACGATTTCCGTCAACAAAGCCAACGCCAATAAGGGCTGGGTCGTGATTGATGCTGGTGACGCTACGCTGGGCCGTTTGGCCAGCCAAGTTGCCAACATCCTACGCGGCAAGCACAAGCCCTCGTTCACGCCCAACTCGGACTGCGGCGACAACGTTATTGTTGTTAACGCTGACAAGCTGCGCGTTACGGGCAAGAAGCTGACCGACAAAATCTACATCACGCACTCGGGCTACCCCGGCGGTCAGAAGCGCATCAACCTGCGCGATAAGAAAGCCAAAGACTCGACTCGCGTAATCGAGCACGCCGTGAAAGGTATGCTGCAAGGCAACCGTTTGGGTTCGGAGCAATTCCGCAACCTGTTCGTGTATGCCGGCGCCGAGCATCCCCACGCAGCACAGCAGCCTAAAGCTGTTGATCTTAAGCACCTGTAAGCCATATAAGGCTTTCCTTTTTCTCTAATCGTATTCTATTAATGGAAATTTCCAACACCTCTGGTAGAAGAAAAACCTCGGTGGCGCGCATTTATATGCAAGCCGGGCAAGGGAATATCACTATCAATGGCCGGGACATGAAAGCGTACTTCGGTAACGAGCTCCTGGAAAATATCGTGAACCAGCCTTTGGCGACGGTCGAGCAAGTCGGCCAGTACGACATTAAGGTGAACGTGCGCGGCGGTGGCATCTCGGCTCAGGCTGAGGCTATCCGTCTGGCCATCTCGAAAGCCCTCGTAGGCGACAACGCAGAGGTTCGTCCGGCGTTGAAGAAAGAAGGCTTCCTGACCCGCGACCCGCGCATGGTGGAACGCAAGAAATTCGGTAAGCGCAAAGCTCGTCGTTCGTTCCAGTTCTCGAAACGCTAATCTTCCAGAGGAATTCCTATCATGGCTCAGACCACCACATATAAAGAACTGCTTGACGCAGGTGCCCACTTTGGTCACCTTACGCGCAAGTGGGACCCGAAAATGGCGCCGTACATCTTCATGGAGAAGAACGGCATCCATATTATCGACTTGAACAAGACCCTCGTTTCGTTGGATCAGGCAGCTGCTGCTATTCGTCAGATCTCTAAGTCGGGCCGGAAAGTACTGTTCGTAGCTACTAAGAAGCAAGCGCAGGAAATCGTAACGGAAGAGGCTAAGCGTCTCAAAATGCCGTACGTAACTGACCGTTGGCTGGGTGGTATGCTCACCAACTTCGCTACCGTACGCAAGTCGCTGAAGAAAATGAGCACCATCGACAAGATGGTGAAGGAAAATACGGCATACGCAGCCCTTGCTAAGCGCGAGAAGCTGATGATGTCGCGCGAGCGTGAGAAGCTGGAGCGTGTACTGGGCGGCATTGCCGACCTGAGCCGCCTACCTGCTGCGCTGTTCGTAGTAGATGTAAAGCGTGAGCATATTGCTGTGAAAGAAGCCCAAAAGCTGAACATCCCGGTATTTGCCATCGTGGACACCAACTCCAACCCCGAACTGGTAGACTTCCCAATTCCGGCTAATGATGATGCCTCGAAATCAGTTTCGCTGATTATCGGTGTAATCGGTAAGGCCATTGAAGAAGGTCTGTCGGAACGGAAGGTAGACAAAGAAGAGTCTGACCGGAAGCAGTCGGAAGACGAAGGCATCCAGGAAAAACAAGCTGCCGACGAATAGGCTCTGGCCCATTGATTGAGTGAGAGGGAACATGCGAAGCACTCGGCTCCGGTGTTCCCTCTTTCTTTTGGGTAGGCAGCCTGTTGCATGTGTCGATATGGCAGACTCCGGGTGCTTTGCAAGACTTTTGCACTACCTATCCAGAATATGCACTCAGCGTGCAGTTCACTTACAATAGTATCACCCAACTCCTAAACATACACGA